>CAISOQ010000383.1 GCA_903887095.1 uncultured Flavobacteriia bacterium | reverse complement strand
GTGCTGGTCAAAGATTTTGAAGGGAAGAAGCTGAACGGCCCCAATGATTTGTGGATTGCCCCAAATGGTGGAATTTACCTTACCGATCCGGATGGGATTCAAACACGAATTCCTTTTGTTGACGGCAATGGAAATACAATTATGCAATGGATTCCTGCCGATGCTCAAAATAAAAAATTCAAAATTATCTTCCCAACGAACTTTGTAAAAAATGGCAAACACACACTATTTGTTCAAGGAAGTGATCGGAGTGGTAATCTCTCAGGAGATTTAGAATACAGAATTAGTTTCGAAGTCATTCATGAGTCAATGATTACCTATTTAATGAATTATCCCAACCCTTTCAGCACAAGTACAAGGTTTGTGTTTACACTGACAGGAAACGAAGTACCTGACGAAATGATTATTCAAATTATGACTGTCTCAGGCAAGGTTGTAAGAGAAATCACTGAGGATGAACTTGGAAGCATTCAAATTGGCCGAAACATCTCTGAATATGCGTGGGATGGCAAAGATGAATTTGGTGATCCATTGGCAAATGGTGTATACTTGTACCGTGTGAAAGCACAAATCAATGGCGAAGACATCAAACACATGGAAACAGGCGCAGATAGTCATTTCAAAAAAGAATTTGGTAAGATGTATATTATCCGCTAATTAAAAAAACCTGCAACTAAAAATCGCGGTATCATCCACTAAGTTCAATCCCCCTTTCCATTCGTCAAGCTTCGAGAAAATCAGATTGTTCATGTCCTCCATTTTAAGCGGATAGTAATTGTGAACCAATTTCACCAGACGATCAGCTCCGAAAAACTCCTCTTTTTGATTTTCCAACTCCACTACGCCATCCGTGTAAAGTACGATCGTTGTGTTCGGTTTTAGGTGCTTTTTGCCGACTTCTATAAATGGTAATTCATCCATCATTCCCAAACCAATACATCCTAAAGAAAGCATTTCTACTTTTCTACCATTGGTTATGAACGGATGGTTATGCCCAGCATTCACGTAGGTTAACTCGCGGGAATTGGCATTATAATGGGCAATAAAAAAGGTAATGAACTTCTCCCCTTTTGCGCTTCGCATGACCTTTTTATTCAATTCTTCAAGTAAGAATTCCATGTCAAATCGCTGGTAATTGAACAAGGTTCGAATTGTTGCTTGAAAATTAGCCATCAACATTGCTGCACCAATTCCTTTTCCTGATACATCTGCAATGCAGATAATGTATTCTTCATCACCCAGTGGAATGAAATCATAGTAATCACCTCCAACCTCATGACGCGGTGTATATTTTGCAGAAATGTCCATTCTTCTATTCGAAGGAAGATCAGACGGAAACAATAACTTCTGCATTTCTGATGCGACTTCCAATTCTTTCTTTATTCGCTCTTGCACAATGCTTTGTCGCGTCATTCGTTGATTTTCAACGGCAACCACAATAATATTGGTGAGCGTTTGAACAAAATTTACGTTTGTCAGACTATCGGTGATGCGCTGCCTATCTTTTATTACATCTGCTAAAAGCAGAAACGCCAAAGCTTTACCTTTGTGATAAACAGGCACAATCACATCAAACTCTGACAATACTTTTGAGTGAGAAGATTCTATAACAGTGATTTCCCTGAATCGATAGAGATCCCTTTCGACCTCAATTTCTTTGATTCGACCTTTGAACCCAATTTTCAATAGGCAGTTCCACCCTTCTTGTTCATTAAAAAGAATGAAGCGCTGAAAACCCAGCTGCTCCTTTAAAATAAATTCATAAATCTTGATTAGTTGATCAACACCCGCATTGGCATTGATTGCAGAAGTCACCTCCAGCAAAGAATTTAACTTGAAATCTTTGACATTTAATTGATTTTCTAAACTCTTTACAAGACGTTCAATCATTTCATCTTCTCCAATAGCTCTGGCAACCTTCGTATCGCAGCCATTTCTCTAAATTTTTCTTTTACTTCAGCACACGGACTTCCAAAATAAGTCTTGCCTCCTTCGAGACTTTTAGAAATACCTGACTGCGCTAAAACAATCGCGCCTTCTCCTATAGTTATATCACTTGCACATCCAACCTGTCCCCAAAGTGTTACATTGTTTTCAATACGCACGCATCCCGCCAATCCAACATTTGCTGCCATTAAACAATTTTTTCCCACAACAGTGTCGTGACCAATGTGAACTTGATTATCAATTTTTGTTCCTTCACCAATTCTCGTTACTCCTGTTACACCTGCATCAATTGTGCACAAAGCACCTATCTCAACATTTCTTTCTAAATGAACCGAACCACACGTATGCATTCTATCATAACCAGTAGGTTTTTTCTTGTAATAAAAGGCATAGTGACCAATGACAGAATTCGTTCCGACCACTACATTATCATCTAAAACAGAATCATTTCCAATAAAGGCTCCTGGATAAACAATAACATCTTTGCCAATCTTCACTCTTTCGCCAATAACTGCAGAAGGGTGAATATGAGCAGAAGGATCTATTGTGCAATCATTTCCAATGTTCGACTGGCTTAAAATAAACGGATTAAAATGTCTCGTTAGTTTATTGAAATCATCGAAGGGGGTTGCTGAAATGATCAAGGCTTTACCCGCTGGACATTCAACTTCTTGGTCAATCAAGATTGTTGTTGCGGCACTTTTCAGAGCCTTTTCATAATACTTTGGATGATCAACAAATACTAAGTCACCCGGAACAACCATATGAATCTCATTGATCCCAGTAACCTCATGATTTTCTGAACCAATAAATTGACACTGAATAATGCTTGCTATTTGCTTTACTGTATGCGGGATTTGGAGCTTCATCGAACTATTTTAGATAAAATTACGCTGAAACGACTATCATATTAAATCAAAGCGAACTACTTATCCTCTTATCCATGTTAATTGCCAATTAATAATTTTTATTTATCACAACTAATTGAACTTTCAAGACAAAAGACTTTTAGATGAAAGACTTTTAGATGAAAGACTTTTAGATGAAAGACTTTTAGATGAAAGACAAAAGATTTGAACTAATTGAACACATTGAACTTTCAAGACAAAAGACTTCTAGATAAAAGACAAAAGATTTGAACTTTTGAACACATTGAACTTTCAAGACAAAAGACTTCTAGATAAAAGACAAAAGATTTGAACTAATTGAACTAATTGAACTAATTGAACTAATTGAACTAATTGAACTAATTGAACTAATTG
>CAISOQ010000382.1 GCA_903887095.1 uncultured Flavobacteriia bacterium | reverse complement strand
TCCTCGATGCGCGCAATGAGTAAATTGAAAGTGTTTGTGCCTAAATCAATAACTGCTTTGATCATAATTTAGGATTTTCTTACCCATTTCAATAAAGTTGCTAGTCGCAGTCGGTGACCAAATTGTAGAATTCCATTCTTGTATAACCTTCCAGCGAAAGAAAGCAGCAGCGCAGCAGATACCAGCAATATAAGTAACGATAACCAGATTTGATAGCCTTGGCCGGGTTCATATCCTTGGGATAAGCGCACCATCACAACAACGGGTGATGTAAAAGGTAAATAATGAAACCAACTTGTTAATTCTGCTGCTGGATTTTGCAATGTATAATAGCCAGCATAAAGAGCAAGTGTAAGCATGAAAATAATGGGTAATACGAATTGTTGTCCATCACTTTCAGAACCAGAAGTCGAACCAATTGAAGCAAAAAGAGATCCGTAAAATAAATACCCGCCAATAAAAAAGAGCAAGAAGAAACCAGTCATGTTAACGAACTGGATGCGTTCAAAAACCAAGTTTACAAATTCGTTATATTCCTTACTTGTGAACAGTTGATCAGCATTCGTTTGCGCATCTTTTGTCAATTGAACAATATCGAAATTGGAGGCATTGAGCATATCAGGGAAAAGCGTTTCACGCAAATAGTATAAACCCGCACCAACGATAATCATCCAAACAGCAAACTGCAAAAATGCAGCAAGCCCAATTCCAATTATTTTTCCTCCTAAAAGTTGGTTTGGTCTCACCGTAGCAAGCAATACTTCGACAATTCGATTGCTTTTTTCTCTTGAAATACTGCGCAGAATTGTCATTCCAAAAAGGAAAATAAAAACAAAAATGATAGTTCCGAAAAACAATCCAACCCATCCTCGAAGATCTGATGCTTCATCAAAAGGATCATTGATGTTTCTGAAAGCAACATTCAAAGGCTGTTTGATTTTTCTAAAATCGCGCAGTGAAAGCTTTGTAAACCGCTTCACCATAACTTCCTCAATTCTTCGTTCAATTTGAAATTGAACGCGCGTTTGCATCCTCACAGAAGGTTTTACCCTAAAAAAGACAAATGCCGTTTTGTTGGAGAGTATTTTTTCATTGATTTCAACCATTGCATCAAATGAGTTGAATTGCTTGGCATCGCGGAATTCTTCCATTTCAATGTAACCATCTGCAAAGGAATAACTCACGGCTTTATCTTCATGTGCCATGATTTTGTTGTCCATTATTCCCGTCGGATCCGCAATTAAAATATTCCAATGCTGTTTTCCTTCTCCGCCGTAGGCAAATAAAAGATAACTGACAATTAAAATCAGCACAGGTCCTGCGATAGACATAAATAAAAAGGATCTTGAGCCAACCCTCTCTTTCAATTCACGTAAGGCGATCAAACAAGTATTACGCATCTAAAGCCTCCTTTCTTTCTGAAACTAATTCAATAAATATATCTTGCATGGAAGGTAAAACTTCCCACGCTGCTTCAATGCGCACTTGCCCAATGAGCGCCTTTAAAAGATCTTCAAAGTTGTTTCCTCCGCGCATTTTAAGTCGTGCTATGAATCGGTCGTCTCCCAATATTTCTTTGTCAATCAACTCAAAACCTGTCCAAAGAGCATTTACAAATGCAATCATGCTTCCTCGAAACTTTACCGCGTATTCGCCTTTTTTATGGGCTTCTTGAAGGTCTGCTACTTTTCCCTCCATTATTTTTTTTGATTGATGAATCAATGCGGCACGATCACAAATTTCATCGACACTTTTCATATTGTGCGTTGAAAGGATAATAGTTTTTCCGTTGGCTTTCATCTCAGTCAACTCTTGCTTGATTAATTCAACATTAACGGGATCAAATCCACTCAATGGTTCATCAAGTATCAGAAGTTTAGGGTCATGCAAGACGGTGCAGATAAATTGTACTTTTTGAGCCATACCCTTCGACAATTCCTCGATTCTTTTTTTGCGCCAATCGTTGATTTCGAATTTTGTCAACCAGTGTTCTAATTGCACTGAAACATCCTTTTTGGAAAGACCTCTTAGTCTGCCTAAAAACAACGCATGATCCTCTACGGTCATGGTTTTATAAAGCCCTCTTTCTTCAGGTAAATAACCTATTGAGTCGAGGTGTCGATCAGTCATAAGTTCACCGTTGATTCGAATCTGGCCGCTGTCTTGTTCTAAGATGCGATTAATGATACGAATCAAAGTGGTTTTCCCAGCACCATTCGGCCCAAGCAATCCAAAAATTTCACCTTCATTGATGATCAGTGATACGTCATCAAGTGCTGATTTTCGGTAAAATGATTTCGAAATACGTTGGATCTCAAGCATCCATAATAAATTTAATTCGGTTAAAACTACAATTTTTTACGACTGCTTATTCGCAGTTCTTTATTGACTTTTACCATTGAATTTGTTAACAAATCTCCATTCATTTTCGCGGCGAACCATCAATTGCAAGTTCTTTGATATCTTTATCCTAAACTAATGAAAATGGCAAGAATACTAATTGTTGATGATGAGCGTGCAATCAGAAGAGCGTTGCGTGAGATTTTAGAGTTTGAAGGATTTGAAGTTGACGAAGCTGAGCATGGAAAGGAGGGTGTTGAAAAGGCAACGAATAAATTATACGATGTCATTTTTTGTGATATTAAAATGCCACAGATGGATGGTATGGAAGTATTGGATGCCTTGAACAAAGCAAATGTTGATTCGCCAATTATCATGATTAGTGGCCACGGAAATATAGACACGGCCGTGCAAGCAATCAAAAATGGAGCATTCGACTTTATTGAAAAGCCATTGGATTTAAACCGCATATTGGTAACGCTAAGAAATGCAAAAGACAGAACGGTGTTGGTTGAGGAAACTAAGCAATTAAAAACAACTGTAAAACGTTTCAAAGGAAGTTCTATTATTGGTGAAACAGAAGGTATTCAGCGTATTAAGGAAATGATCGAAAAAGTTGCCCCTTCTGATGCGAGAGTATTGGTTACAGGAGGCAATGGAACCGGTAAAGAATTGGTTGCTCGTTCCCTTCACGACAATTCGAATAGAAGTAAAATGCCATTCATTGAGGTGAATTGTGCCGCAATTCCATCTGAATTAATTGAAAGCGAATTATTTGGCCATGAGAAAGGTGCATTTACTTCAGCAGTGAAAGATAAAAAAGGGAAGTTCGAACTTGCGTCAGGTGGTACCTTGTTTCTAGATGAAATAGGTGATATGTCGGCAAGTGCCCAAGCAAAAGTGCTTCGAGCGTTGCAGGAAAATGTAATTCAAAGGGTTGGAGGTGAACGCGATATCAAAGTGGATTGTCGGGTAGTGGCTGCAACGAATAAAGACTTGCGCAAGGAGATTGAAGAAGGGCGTTTTCGCGAAGATTTATACCACCGATTAGCAGTGATTTTAATTCATGTGCCTTCCTTAAATGACAGGAAAGAAGATATTCCATTGTTAGCGGAACATTTCTTAACGATTGTTTGTGCGGATCATGGTGTACCAAGGAAATCCTTCACTGATGATGCATTATTGGCGTTGCAACAGACCGACTGGACAGGTAACATTCGTGAATTGCGGAATATTGTTGAACGATTAGTGATTCTCTCTGGAGCCATTATTAATGGTCAAGATGTGCGAATGTTTGCTAATCCTGGAAAGTGAAAATTTGGATTTAATCCTCGATTAATCGAATAAATTTCCTTGCTAAAGCACTGGAAGAATAGGCATCCAAATTTTCCGCTTCATGGTATAAGTCTTGTGACTTGAATTTAGCATAAGATGATAGGATGAAATCTTTTACTTTTTCTTTTTCCTCATAACCGGCGAAAAGTCCGGCATTTGTATTTTTCATTGCATCCCCGAGATCACTGTTGACTTCTCCAATGGCAAGGATTGGACGTTTAGCTCCAAGGTATTCAAAAAATTTCCCTGTTAGAATGCCTTTCACATTACCTGTTTTATTTGCAACTAAAAGAAGTAGCTGCGTTTTACATTGCATTTGAATGCTTTCGGAATGAGATACTGCTGAAATTAGCTCCAAGTAGGGTTTCAGCCCAGCAATTTCGAGTTTTTCCAATACATTGTAATCAACAGGACCAATCAATCGAATCTTTAAGTCAGATGTAATACTCGGATTTTCGTTGATGATATCTTTGAGTGCATCCCACAGAACTTGCGGATTTCTGGCAAATGGCATCGATCCATAATGTGCAATTGTAAATTGTGGATCAAGAACTACTTTTTTTGCATCGAATTCAGGGAAAATGAACCCGTTGGTTATAATTTCTACTTTACGATTACCTATACGCTCGAGGTCCTGCGCACCGGACTGGCTTATGGTCACCACTTTGTCGGCCTCTTGAAGTACTTGTTTTTCTAGTTTTTTATGTCGGTTATCTGCCCATTTTCCTGGAAGTAAATCCTGGTAGAAATCAATCTCTGTCCAAGGATCTCTGAAATCAGCCACCCACTGAATGTGCGGATGACTTCTTTTAAGTTTTTGAGCAATCAGGTGCATACTGTGAGGCGGACCTGTGGAGATAATTGTATCAATATTCGGATGTTCCTTCAAGTAGTTACTGAGAAAACGAACACTTGGTTTGATCCAAAAAACACGAGCATCTGGAATGAATAAATTGCCCCTTACCCAAATAATAAAACGTTGCAATAAACTCCCTTTCTTTTGCTGTGTGATACCCGAACCTTGATTTGGGTTGTTCTTTTTCCCCAGGTATTTATGCGGCTCGAAGATTGATTTTCGTACAATCGTTAATTCATTAGAAACATCTTTTTCAAGGGATGCGTCAAGTGTTGGCCATGCAGCATTATCAGGGCAATAGACATGCAAGTTCCAATTGTTTTCTTTAAAGAATTTTGAGAAGCGCAACCAGCGATGAACACCTGCACCACCTGCTGGTGGCCAATAATAGGTGATAAGCAAAGCTGATCGTTCTTTCGCCATTGTTAAAGTTTCGACTTCACCTCTGAAATAGCCGTTGCTAAACCTGAAGAATTTTTACCACCTGCTGTAGCGAAGAACGGCTGACCACCACCGCCACCTTGTATGTGTTTGGCAACTTCACGAATAAGATTCCCAGCATTTATTCCTTTCTCGGCAATTATTGAATCTGAAGCAATAATGCTAAGTGTACATTTATCACCTTCATTTCCTCCAATTACGCCTACGAAATGATCTACTTCTCCTTTTAATTGGAATAGAATATCTTTGATAGATCCTCCATCGAGCGGTACAATAGTTCCAAGGAAATTTATACCGTTTATAGTTTCGATTTTATTTTTCAGATCACCTTTTACGTTAAGCGCTTTTTCTTTTTGTAATTGCTCAATTTCTTTGGTGAGTTGGTTGTTCTTTGAAAGTAGATCTTCTACCGCCTTCACGATGTCCTTTGGATTGCGAAGTGTGAGTGCGATTGTATCAAGAAGACTTGCCTTTTCTTTGAAAAAATTCTCTGCAGCAACTGATGTGATAGCTTCTATTCGTCGGACGCCTGCAGCAACTGCGGATTCAGAAGTTATTTTAAATAAGCCTATTTCCCCTGTTGACAAGACATGTGTGCCTCCGCACAATTCAACAGAGTTTCCAAATTTTATGACTCGAACATTGTCGCCATATTTTTCTCCAAAAAGTGCCATTGCGCCTAATTCCTTAGCAGTGTCCATTGGCACATTCCTTCTTTCATCCAGTGAAATATTTTCATGAATGGCAGCCGAAATCAATGCCTCAACCTTTGCTATTTCTTCATCTGTAACTTTCGAAAAATGAGAAAAATCGAAACGTAAATTCGAAGGATTTACAAGCGATCCTTTTTGTTCCACATGGGTTCCAAGTACTTCGCGCAAAGCATGATGAAGTAGGTGGGTGGCTGAGTGATTGCTTGCTGATGCAATTCGTTTTGATTCATCCACAACTGCTGTAAAATTGGCAGACACATTGCTCGGTAATTTCTCACAAAGGTGAATAATCAAATTATTCTCTTTTTTCGTGTCAAAAACAGTGATCTTTTCATCTTTAGACGCAAGGTATCCCATGTCGCCTACCTGACCTCCTCCTTCAGGATAGAAAGGAGTTTTGTCAAGGACAAGTTGATAAAATGATTTTTGCTTTTGGCTTACTTTTCTGTATTTGAGAACTTTCACATCTGATTGAAGTTCATCGTAACCAATGAATTCGGTTGTTCCATGAGATGAAATTTCAACCCAATCATCCGTTTCGATTGCTGTTGCGGTGCGCGATCTGTCTTTTTGTTTCTGAAGTTCTCCGTTGAAAGCTTCTTCATCAATTGATAGCTCGTTTTCACGAGCGATTAGCGAAGTTAGATCGACAGGAAATCCATAGGTATCGTATAATTCAAACACCTCTTTCCCATCAATGACTTCATTCATTGACTTTTTAGTGACTTCGATTATTGCATCGATACGCTTTAACCCTTGTTCAAGAGTGCGGAAGAAACTTGCTTCCTCTTCACGAATAACTTTTTCAACCAATTCTTTTTGTTGTACCAATTCATGGAATGAATTACCCATTAAATCACTAAGGACCAATGATAAATCACACAGGAAAGGTTCTTTTAATCCTAATGTTTGGTAGCCATAACGCACCGCACGTCGCAATATGCGTCGAATGACATATCCTGCTCCTGTGTTTGAAGGAAGTTGACCATCAGCAATTGAAAATGAGATTGCCCGAACATGATCTGCTATAACACGGAGAGCAATATCTACTTCTTCCAATTTGCCATATTGAACCTTCGCAACTTTTTCCATGTGCTGAATGAGCGTTTGAAAAAGATCTGTGTCGTAGTTGGAAGTCTTTCCTTGCAAGGCCATCGCTAATCGCTCTAATCCCATTCCAGTATCGACATGCGTGGCAGGAAGTGGCTCGAGGCTACCGTCTGCTTTTCGGTTAAATTGCATGAAAACATTGTTCCATATTTCGATGACTTGCGGATGGTCGTAATTGACAAGCGTTTTACCATCGATTAGATCTCGTTCTGTTTTTGAACGAAGGTCCACATGAATCTCAGTACAAGGCCCACAAGGCCCAGTGTCACCCATTTCCCAGAAATTATCTTTTTTCGATGCAAGAATAATACGATCTTCATCAATGTACTTTTTCCAGATAGAATAACTCTCCTCATCCTTTGGAACGTTGTCAGAAGCATCACCCTCGAAGACAGTGACATACAATTTATCTTTCGGAATCTTATATACTTCGGTCAATAATTCCCAAGCCCATCCTATTGCTTCTTCCTTGAAATAATCTCCAAACGACCAATTCCCAAGCATTTCAAACATGGTGTGGTGGTAGGTGTCAACACCTACTTCTTCTAAGTCATTGTGCTTACCAGAAACGCGCAAACACTTTTGTGAATTGGCAATTCTTTTGTTTTTGGGAACAGCATTTCCAAGAAAGTAATCCTTGAATTGATTCATACCCGCATTTGTAAACATCAATGTTGGATCATTTTTAACCACCATCGGTGCAGAAGGCACGATTTCGTGTCCTTTAGAGGCAAAAAAAGCGAAGAATTGCTCGCGTATTTCAGAAACAGTCATCGAAAGAGTTGAATTAAGTGTTCAATGCGCTGCAAATTTAGGGGAAATATGCGGATTGAAATCTATATTTTCATTTTGTCAGTAAATCTGTCATTTCGACATAAAAAATATGGCATTTTCATCCGAATCTGTCATTTTTTATATTCTTCTCGTAACTATTTCACATGGCATAAAGATTGTCAAATCGCTTTCGATTTAAAATCGCAAATAATTAAAAACGATATGGGAAAAATAATTGGAATTGACTTAGGGACGACCAACTCATGTGTTTCAGTGATGGAAGGAAATGAGCCAGTGGTAATCGCTAACTCAGAAGGAAAAAGAACGACACCTTCAGTAGTTGCATTCGTAGAGGGTGGTGAAAGAAAAGTTGGTGATCCTGCAAAACGTCAGGCTATTACCAATCCAACAAAAACTATTTATTCGATTAAACGCTTTATGGGCTCATCGTATGATGAAACTACGAAAGAAGCGAATCGCGTACCTTATGAAGTGGTTAAAGGAGACAACAATACTCCTAGAGTGAAAATTGACGATCGTCTTTACACTCCTCAGGAAATTTCTGCAATGATTCTTCAAAAAATGAAGAAAACAGCTGAAGATTACCTTGGACACGAAGTGACGGAAGCAGTTGTGACTGTGCCTGCATATTTTAATGATTCTCAGCGTCAAGCGACGAAAGAAGCGGGAGAGATTGCTGGTTTGACTATTAAAAGAATCATCAACGAACCAACTGCTGCAGCTTTAGCTTATGGTTTGGACAAAAAAGGAATCGATCAAAAAATTGTTGTTTTTGATTTTGGTGGTGGAACACATGATGTTTCCGTGCTTGAACTTGGAGATGGAGTTTTCGAAGTATTGGCTACTGACGGCGATACACATCTTGGAGGAGATGATGTTGATGAAGTAATCATTCAGTGGTTGGCTGATGAATTTAAGTCTGAAGAAGGTTTGGATTTACGTCAGGATCCAATGGCATTGCAACGTTTGAAAGAAGCTGCTGAAAAAGCAAAAATTGAATTGTCTTCTACAACGTCATCAGAAATAAACTTGCCATACATCATGCCGGTAAACGGTATTCCAAAGCACCTTGTAAGAACATTGCAACGAGCTAAGTTTGAGCAATTGATCTCAGAAATCGTTGAAAGAACGATCGCTCCTTGTCGCTCTGCTTTGCAAAATGCAGGATTGTCAACAAGTGACATTGATGAAGTAATTTTAGTTGGAGGTTCAACGAGAATTCCAATTATTCAGGATGCTGTTGAGCGTTTCTTTGGCAAGTCGCCATCAAAAGGTGTGAATCCTGATGAAGTTGTTGCCCTAGGTGCTGCCATTCAAGGTGGTGTATTGACAGGTGAAGTGTAGGATGTACTTCTTTTGGATGTAATTCCTCTTTCATTGGGAATTGAAACAATGGGTGGGGTAATGACCAAATTAATCGAAGCAAATACAACGATTCCTACCAAAAAGTCTGAAGTATTCTCAACAGCATCTGATAGTCAGCCTTCGGTTGATATTCACGTGTTGCAAGGAGAACGTTCAATGGCTGGAGATAATAAAACATTGGGTCGTTTCCAATTGACAGATATTCCACCTGCTCCGAGAGGTGTTCCTCAAATTGAGGTAACATTTGATATCGATGCGAATGGAATCATGAATATTTCTGCGAAAGACAAAGGAACTGGAAAAGAGCAATCGATTAAAATCGAAGCGTCATCAGGATTGTCTGACGATGAAATAGCACGCATGAAGGCAGAAGCAGAAGCGAATGCAGATGCGGATAAAAAACGTCGTGAGGAAGTGGAATTAATCAATAAAGCGGATTCTACTATTTTCCAGACCGAGCGTCAGTTGAAAGAATATGGAGATAAAATTCCTGCAGAGAAAAAACAACCTATTGAAGATGCTTTGGCTGAATTGAAGAAGGAGTTTGATGCGAAAAATGTTGAAAACCTTGAGCCTGCGATGGAGCGCTTAAATACTGCTTTCCAAGCCGCTTCTCAAGACATGTACAATGCTGCAAACGCAGGAGGTGGCGCAGATGGTGCTTCCCAACAAAATGCTGGAAATCCAGCTGACGAAGTAACGGATGTTGACTTCGAAGAAGTAAATGACAAGAAGTAGTTATTGAGATTCATAAAAAAACCGGAAGAGAAATCTTCCGGTTTTTTTATGGGTTAGTTTTTTATTTTTCTCCTCGAGTCAAACGAACACTCTCTTTGCGAGAATAATCTTCGTAATCTTCAATGATTTCCTGTTCGTATTGTTTTGTAACACTAATTGGAATGTATTCCACCATTACGTTGGTTTTGTCCAAACCAAAATCTTCTGCTGGTTTCAAGCCTGTAGCTTTAACGAAACGATATCCTTTAACACACATGTTCTGGAAGGCAGTCAACTTATTATCTGTTGCCACGCGAGAATTCAAAACGATGAATTTGAAATCTGCTTCTTCGAATTGACCTCTTACACTTTCAAAAACACTTTCACCGGTCAATTCACCTTTCTCCACCATTTTTCGTTGGATTTTTCGCATCATGTATTCAATTCGATGCTCCTCCTTAAATCCAAGCTGTAACGTGACATAGTAGCAATATTTGTCTATTACTTCGTTCACAGTATAGTGTACACCCCAAGGATCGCTGATGATGTCTAAGTGCAAAAACCATACGACTCCTGCCTTACGCGGACGTTTCTTGAATAGTGAAAAATAAACTGTAGAATCTAGTTTATTCGGTGTTTGACTTCTTGTTGGGTAAACCAAATTGGATGCTTCATATTGAAGTCCTGGATCTTCTTTTACTGCATTTAATAGTGGAATCACCTTTTTCATTGGAATGTATTCGGTGATGCTTTTACGAAGTTGTCTAGCCTTGTAATACAAGAACAGAATTAAGAAAAATCCGAGTGATAATACAAGTGTAAATGCTCCACCATGCAGTATTTTCCCAAGATTGGATAAAAGAAATATTCCCTCAATAATTATGAATACCGTAAATATACCAACGTAGAGTAGGCGTGTTTTTTTATGTCTGAGCATAAGTAAATAGCAAAGTAGCAAAGAAGTCATAACCATATTGATTGTTATGGCGAGACCATAAGATGCTTCCATTGCAGATGATTTCTTGAAAATCACAATGACCAGTAAACAGCCCAACATGAGTACCCAATTAATAAAAGGGATATAAATTTGGCCTTGGTGATCTGTTGGGTATTTTACTTTCAGGTTGGTCCAAAGATTCAGTTTGATTGCCTCATTCATAAGTGTGAAAACACCTGTTATTAGAGCTTGCGAGGCAATGATTGTAGCGGCAGTCGCGATAGCAATAGCGAAGTAGAGCATATCTTTTGGAACCATTGCATAAAAGATTGTTTGATGCGCTTTTAATTGAAATCCATCTGTCAAGCAAAGTGCTGATTGACCAAGGTAATTGATAACTAAAAATATACTCATTACCGACCAACTGATGCGAATATTATATTTTCCGCAGTGTCCAAGATCAGAATACAATGCTTCAGCCCCAGTTGTGCATAGAAAAACGGCACCAAGTACCCAGAATCCACCATCAACATTGAAAATAAGATTGTATGCCCAATACGGATTAAAAGCGCCCAATACTTCTGGATTTTTTGAAATATTGATTACTCCTAGGTAGCCTAAGAAAGCGAACCAAACTAACATTACAGGACCGAAAGCTTTGCCGATGGCAGATGTTCCGAACTGCTGAACTGCAAATAAGGCAAAGATGATCCCAAAAATAACTGGTAATACAGGGAAATCAGGGTTTACATTATTAATTCCTTCTACCGCGGACGATATGGAGATTGCTGGCGTTATAAATCCGTCTGCTAGAAGCGTTGCACATCCAATTAATGCTGGAATAATTACCCATTGAATGCGCTTGGCTTTTAAAAGTGCAAACAAAGCAAAGATTCCGCCTTCACCTTTATTGTCTGCGTTTAAGGCAAAATAGATGTATTTGATAGTGGCTAACAATATCAATGTCCAGATCACGCATGACAATCCTCCCATGATCAAGTCACGAGAAAAATTTGTTCCATTGCTCGTAATTGCCTGGAAAACATAGAGTGGGGAAGTACCGATATCTCCGAATACAATTCCGATGGTAATAAGTACACCGGCAACCGATGCCTTATGGGTATTTAGTGACATAAAAAATGTTTGGACAAATGTACTTTAATTCGAATGATTGCAAATAAAAGTTAAAAAAAAATCCCGATCATCAGACCGGGATTAATGCTATACAAAGTTGATTCTTTTTATTTTTTTACTGCATCAACAACCGCCTTGAATGCTTCAGGGTGGTTTAAAGCTAAATCTGCAAGAACTTTACGGTTCAATTCGATTCCGCTTTTGTGAACAGCTCCAATGAATTGAGAATAGCTCATTCCGTGCTGACGAGCACCCGCATTGATACGAGCGATCCAAAGTGAACGGAAGTTTCTTTTCTTTTGCTTACGACCTTCATAAGCATAGTTTAGACCTTTTTCTACTGCGTTTTTTGCAACAGTCCAAACATTTTTTCTGCGACCAAAGTAACCTTTAGCCAGCT
>CAISOQ010000381.1 GCA_903887095.1 uncultured Flavobacteriia bacterium | reverse complement strand
TTACCACTGTTCAATTTGAATGATAAATCCTGATAAGATGGAGTTGCTGTGGTCCCTATATTGACTCCCACCGCCTGAGCAATTCCAGCTAAGGAATAACGATAACCCACTAAATATGAAGCATCACTTTTCTTGCTGAAAGGGCCTTCTGTAGTCAATTCCAATCCAGTAATTACGCCTGCCTGCAAGGTCGTTTCTCGCTTTTTGTTGTTTCCATTTCTGAAACCAAGATCAAAAACACCAGATGTGGCATTCCCATATTCTGAAGGAAAAGCAGAAGTAAAAAAGTCTGAATTCTTCAATAAATTAGTGTTGATTGCACTTACCGCACCACCAGTCGTTCCTACCGATGCAAAATGATTCGGATTTGTTACATTCATCCCATCGATTCTCCATAAAACACCAACAGGTGAATTACCTCGAATCACAATGTCATTGCGACTATCATCCGGCGCACTTACACCTGCAAAATTTGCTGCTAAACGCGCAGGATCGCTCCGTCCACCCGCATACCGATTGACTTCTTCCATTGAAAATGTGCGTGCACTTACACTTGCCAATTTATTGATAGTTCCTCCCTTATTTGCTGCTTTGATCGTTACCTCGCTCAATTGTTTGAACTCCTCTTCCAAACCAATATCCAACATAACTTCCTTGCCGGAAGTAACAACTATATTTGGCAGTACCACTGTTTTATAACCTATGTGGCTAATCCTAATCTCATATCTGTCAGGTGGGATCTGCATTAAACTATATTTACCCAATGAATCCGAGCTGGTTCCGATTTGTAAACTGGTGATTTGTACGTTTGCCCCATAAATAGGTGCTTGCGAGAGTTTGTCCGTAATGATCCCGCGAATGGTTTGGGTATTACTTTGACCGAATGTGAAAATTGGAATAAAAAAGAAAAAAAGAAGAAATCGTGACATCTGAAATGAATAAAACCGGACAAACTTAGTTGCTTGACGTATTATTCAGATGCTCTTATAACTATTTACTTGCGGACAGATGATTAAAAAACTATTTGAACAGATCATTATAATTTACATCATTCCTTTAATGCAATTTTGTCATAAGACGTCACGATACCTTTGATCAATGCCGAACTGAAGCCACTGTGTTCCATTTCGTTCAAGCCTACAATTGTGCATCCTTTTGGAGTCGTCACCTTGTCTATTTCTTCTTCTGGATGCGTTCCATTCTGAATAATCAATTCAGCTGCACCTTTGATTGTTTGGCTCACAATTTTAGTAGCGGTCTTTGAATCAAAACCTACCTCTATCCCACCCTGAATCATGGCGCGCATGAAACGTAAAACATATGCAATACCACATGCCCCAAGAATGGTTGCTGATTCCATTAATTTTTCATCAATGATAAGGGTTTCCCCAAGTGTGTTGAATAACTCCTGAATTCTCTCTTTGCGGTTAAGTTGATCTGATCCAAATGATAGTGCCGTGATTGACTCATTAACAGATGCTGCCGTGTTTGGCATCCCACGAAAAATATCAATTTCCATGTTCAATGCTGCTTTCATTTCAGAAATCGTAACTCCAGAAGCCACCGAAACAATTGTATGCTCATTCGCATTAAAGTAGTTCCGATTTTCTTCTAAGAATGAAATAACATTGTATGGTTTCAAAGCAATAATTACAATCGAAGAAGTCTTTATCAATTCCTCGTTTGAACTCGTGAAAGTAGTATTGGGAAGGCTTAAACTTTTCAGTTCTTCAATATTTCTTCGCGATCCA
>CAISOQ010000380.1 GCA_903887095.1 uncultured Flavobacteriia bacterium | reverse complement strand
GGATTTTTTTCTTTCAAGTACTTTCCTACACCTGAGATTGTCCCGCCTGTTCCTACTCCGACAATAAAGTGTGTAACCTTTCCTTCTGTTTGTTCCCAAATTTCTGGTCCCGTCTGCTCATAATGCGCCTGACGATTCGATAAATTATCATATTGATTTACATACCATGAATTTGGTGTCTCTTCAGCCAATCTGCGTGAAACGGAATAATAAGACCTTGGATCCGTTGGTTCAACAGCGGTTGGACAAACCACCACCTCTGCACCAACAGCGCGGAGAATATCCATTTTTTCTTTTGATTGCTTGTCATTCAGTACGCAAATCAACTTATATCCTTTGATAATTGAAGCAAGCGCCAATCCCATTCCTGTATTTCCTGAAGTACCTTCAATAATTGTCCCACCTGGTTGAATCAATCCTGCTTTTTCAGCGTCTTCGATCATTTTAACAGCCATCCTATCTTTCACAGAGTTTCCAGGATTTGTTGTTTCCACTTTCGCCAGAATAGTACCTTTCATACCATTTGTAACGCGGTTTAATTTAACAAGCGGAGTATTTCCAATTGTTTCAAGAATATTGTTGTAAATTTTCATACTTCAGTTCAAGTTTGGGCAAAGATACCAATTGGTTTTGGAAAGCTAGCTGACCTTGAATTAATTTATAATGAAAGCAGAAAATAGATTAATGCTATTTTTTAATAATCTTTTTGGAAAGAATTGGGAGTATAAAAATCAACAAGGTAAGCGCAGAAATAAATAGGTCAAAGGCTTCAGATTCGATCCACTCAAATTGCTCTTTGTTGAAGTGCACAAGCAAGGCGAAACACAATTTCACACCCAAAATCCCAATCACAATAAAAGCTGATTTCTCTAAATACGGGTATTTTTCCATTAAAACGACGAAGTATTTCGCCACGTATCTCATCGCCAATATTCCAATGAACACACCTGCACAAATCAAGAAAATGTTTGGAGTGTAAGCAACAACAGCAAAGATATTATCAATTGAAAATACAATATCCATGAACTCTACTGCAATGACGGTTGACCAAAAGACACCGATCCATCCAACAGTCGTTCTGTACAGAAGATTTTTCTTTACTTCCTGAACTTCTTCGCTGGCTTCATCCTTCGATTTTTGAACAAAATGACTGAATGCCATCCAAAGCAAATAAAGTCCACCAATAGGTTTAAGCCACCAGATTGACAGAATCTGTTCTACCAAAATAAGTGCAACTCCTCTAAAAATATACGCCCCAATAATCCCGTATCGCAACGCTTGGGATTGTTGTTTTTCTGGAAGGTCCTTTACCATTGTTGCCAATACGGCCGCATTGTCGAAGGAGAGAATAATTTCCAACAATAAAATACCAAGAACTAAAAAGATAGCGTGCAAAGGATTTACACTCAACATTTCAAGAAGGTCATTCCACTGATCTGCCATTTTTTGTTATAGAATTTGTTGCAAAGATAGTTTTACTTCACTAGAAATCGAAGATGCAATGATAATTCCTTAGTTTTGTATAAACAGCATGGATTTTCAACTCGTTTCAGATTTTCAACCAACAGGAGACCAGCCGGAAGCGATCCGACAATTGGTAGAAGGCTTGAATTCAGACATTCCTGGTCAGACACTTTTAGGGGTCACGGGAAGTGGAAAAACATTCACTGTGGCAAATGTTATCCAAGAAGTAAAACGACCGACACTCATACTTTCGCACAACAAAACATTAGCAGCACAACTATATGGAGAATTCAAACAATTCTTTCCCGATAATGCTGTCGAATATTTCGTTTCATATTACGATTACTACCAGCCGGAAGCCTATCTTCCTGTAACCAACACATACATTGAAAAGGACCTTCAGATCAATGATGAAATTGAAAAGTTGCGCTTGTCTGCAACCTCCTCCCTGCTTTCAGGCCGAAGAGATGTCATTGTTATCGCTTCTGTTTCATGTATT
>CAISOQ010000379.1 GCA_903887095.1 uncultured Flavobacteriia bacterium | reverse complement strand
TTTGCGCAAAATTACCATAGTCTTTTACTAATCTCTATTTAGATGTAATAAATTAAAAGTAATCAATTATTCACCCCACAAAATAATCTTTCTATCATCCGAAGCTGATGCAAAAGTATTGCCGTTGAGCGCATTGAGACTGTTGACCGAATGACGATGCCCGCCCAATTTGAAATCCAATCGCTGAATGATATCAAATGTTTCAGCATTCCAAATCTTTATTGTTTTATCACGGCTGGCGGAAACGATCATTTCTCCTTGTTCCAATGCAATGAGATCATATATTGCATAATTATGAGCAGGAATCGAATGAACACATTCCTCAGTATTCAAATTCCATTTTTTTAGGTGTGCGTCTTTTCCGCCAGTGAAGAGAAAGTTTGAATTCAATTGATCGAATAAAACTGAAGTTACGCCACCATTATGTGCATCAAATTCTGAAATCTGACTTAAGTTATCTGTATTCAAAATGCGTACTCTTCCATCTTGACAAGCAAGCGCAATTTTAGAGCCATCAGCGCTCAACGCAATCCTGCGAATCTTTCCACAATCAAAAGGAAGGTATGCCAATAATTCTAAAGATGTTGTATCCCATACAGATAGATTTCCGTCGGCATCCGCGGCATAAAGTTGGTTTAATACAGCATTCTCAGTCAACGCAAAAATGGCTTTTCGATGTTGTACAAGGAATTTGAGCTCTTTTCGATCTTTCAAATCAAAAAAATGGAGATCCCCATTTCCTAAACCTATAGCCAATTTTGTTTTTTGAGCAAATAAGCATAGTGAATACGCTGGGTTCTCAAAGCGGATGGAAAACGCATCTTGAACGCCTTCATCGATTTTCCAACGCGCAACAAATTTGTCAGCGCTAGCAGAATAGATGTATGTTCCATCAAAATCTAGTGAATAAATGCCTGCAGCGTGCCCCGAAATTTCTTTCAGTTTACGAAAATTCATTCTGCGTCAGCCTCTATTTCTTCTTCCTCGTCATTGACTTGCTTCAAACGATCCGCATAGTCCTTCGGAAGGAATTCAAAAAAGGTATCGCCACGCAATCCAAGTCGCAAACATTCAAGAGGAATCATTTCATTTGGACCAATATTCCCAAGGTTCACTTCTGCACCAAAAAGTTTTACGAACCAAACTTGTTGGTTTTTTTGAGGCGCTTCCCACAAAATACTTTCAGGTGCAACTTTGGCAATGATTCGGTTGATCAACATGGTGTGTGCCGTACCATTCGGTCTGAATACTCCAACATTACCCGCCTCACGACCTTCAGCAATCACTTTCCAGCTTCCTGCTTCCAATTCCGTGCTCATCATTTTTATCCATTTCCCTGGAGAAATTAGAATTCCTGCGTCTTTTGAACCAACCTCTGACAAAACAGTATAGTTTTTCGCCATGCGCTGAATCAATTCGCATTTTTCATCATGAGGAATAATAATTGAACCATCAGAAATCTCTGCCATGTCCAATTTAAATTTATCAAGTAATCTTAAATAATCTTCAAATCGTCCTCTCGCATAAAATGCTTCGAATAAAGTACCCCCAAAATAAGGTTTGATATCGGCTTCCCTGTAGAGATCTAATTTTTTCTGAAGATCATTTGTCACATAGGCTGTACCAAAACCGAATTTCACAAGATCTGTCAAATGACTTGATGCCTGAACAAAATTGGCAGCCTCATTGAGACTTAGCCCTTTGTCCATCATCATTGTAATGCCTTTTTGTCTTGGTTTGTTACTCCTCTCAGGAATATAGGGTAGTTCGAAATTCATTTTTTTCTAATCTTCCGCCAAATTTACGAATTCCTCTACATTTAAGAGGTCTGGATTAATGTCGAATATTTCCCGGGCTTTCTCCCTGTCAGTTTCAACACATTCCGTGAACAAAGCCAATGCTTCCGATTTCTTTCCCATCAAATAAAGTACATTCACTTCCAAAACAGGCGCAATCTTGTTGCCACCAATTTTTTCATTGAATTCACGTATGTATTTGAAAGCCTCCAATAAAGATGTATCGGAAAGTAATTGAATGAAATCAGCTAAACATTCTTCGTCCTCTGAATCAAGTGCTAAAGAAAGGCGGTAATATTCTTCAGCTTGCTCAAATTCATTTAATTTTTCGTGCGCACCAGCCAAAACATGGTAAATCCCGGCATTTTCAGGATCAAGTGACGCCGCTTTTTGCAACAAGGTCAGGGCTTCTTCGGTATTTCCTTCCAAATCAGAAACAATTCCTAGACCTAACCATGCATCCGGAAGCATTGGTGCTAATTCAACACTTCTAGAATAATATCTTTTTGCTTTTTCAAGCTCATTTAGTTGCTCATTTGCTTCTCCAAGGTAACACAATGCCATTGCATCCTCGCCATCCAATTCCATACAACGCTCAAGACATTCAATTGCTTTTGCATAATTTTCCATTGATAGATAGGCGCTTCCCATATTGAAATAGGCTGGACCAAAATCTTCATTGATGACCATGCAATAATCGTATGCCCACAAAGCCTTTTCATAATTTTCTAATTTGGAATAGGCATTTCCAAGGTTGTACCAAGCGGTAAACGAATACGGATTTTCATCGATGAAATCAGAATAGCATTTAATTGCGCTTTCGTATTCACCAAGTTGATCATAACAAAACGCAATTTCATAAATCGCACCCTCATTGTATGGGTTGTATTTAATTGCTTCTTTGAGAATTAAAACCGCATTTTTATAATCACTTGCATTTTCATACTCCATTGCCAGATCCAAATAGATTTCATCTCTGTCTTCCGGTTCAGAAAGTGCCAAGGCTTCTTTAAAGTACTTAATTGCACTTTTGCTATCTCTTAGTTGACTGAAAATTGATGCTTTGGTCAACAAAAATTCACACGACGGCGACTCCCACTTTTCAATTTGAGAAAGCAAATGCAGCGCCTCTTTGAGTTGTCCCATAGCCGACATTGCCTGCGCCTTGCGTAAATGAAAAAGTTGATTGTAAGAAAACTGTGTGATTGCTAATTCAGCACAAATCTTTGCTTTCGTGTATTGATTATTAATAAGGAAATGATCAATCATTGCCTCTAATCTATCACTATCCATAAATCCAAGCACATCCCCTTTCAAATGAGCTTCGAAACGTTCGAGATCCTCTCCCAGAGTACCTTCGAAATTGTCGTCATCTTCGTCGTCGAACATAGCGGTTGATTTTATGAACTGAAGTTAGCCACAAATTAATACGTTTTTAGAGCACTGTCTCTAATGTTATGAACAACAAAATGAACAGTGCTTCTAATAAAACGCACAAATGTCTTAAATCTTACACGAGCCCTTATTTTCCCGCTCTCTTGCGATCAGTTTCCTTTAAATGAATCTTACGAATACGCAAGTTTTCAGGAGTTACTTCAACATATTCATCTCCTTGAATATATTCCAAACACTCTTCTAAACTAAATATTTTCGCAGGTGCTAAACGTACCTTTTCATCTGCTCCTGACGAACGCATGTTCGACATTTTCTTCGTTTTCGTAACGTTTACACACAAATCACCTGCTCGAGAATTTTCGCCGATAACTTGTCCTTCGTAGATATTCTCATTAGGATTAATGAAGAATTTACCACGATCTTGTA
>CAISOQ010000378.1 GCA_903887095.1 uncultured Flavobacteriia bacterium | reverse complement strand
CTTCTGCATATTCAAAATTTCACGCATACCGGAATCTTCAATCGTTTCAAGCTCCAATTCCCAAAAAACAAGTTTTGCATACATCTCTGCCCACTCTGCTGCATCAAGATGTCCACTCAATTGCATTCCGAGCTGTCTAAAGTCTTGCTGATAATTGGAATTCGTTTTTTGAGATACCAATTTACTTTGATCCAAGTTCTTCTTTATGCTAAGAAGGATCTGATTTGGATTAACTGGTTTTATAAGGTAATCAGCTATTTTACTGCCAATTGCCTCCTCCATGATATGTTCTTCTTCACTCTTAGTTATCATCACGACTGGCACATAGGGCTTCACTTCCTTAATTCTGGAAAGTGCTTCTAAACCTGATATCCCAGGCATGTTTTCATCCAAAAAAATGATGTCATAATCGAGATCGTTGCTTTTTTCCACCGCATCAGCACCATTATTCACAGAATCGACCACATATCCCTTCGATTCAAGAAACATTATGTGCGGTTTTAACAACTCTATTTCATCATCTGCCCAAAGTATTTTGCCTTGCATGTTCGCTTATTTTAAGTAAGTTTGAAAAAGATTTAAAAGTATTCAATTGCGTCCGAACCTTAGTCGAAATAACAAAAAGAAAATTTTTAACGACCCGATCTACGGTTTTATTTCAATCCCCGACGATTTTATTTTTGACCTGATCGAACACCCCTATTTTCAGCGTTTGCGTCGAATCATGCAACTTGGCTTAAGTCATTTGGTATATCCAGGGGCTTTACACACCCGCTTTCATCATGTTTTAGGCGCAATGCACCTCATGACGCAAGCAGTTGCGACAATTCGAAGAAAAGGACATGAAATTACACAGGATGAGGAACGTGCTGTATTAATTGCAATTCTCCTTCACGACATTGGACATGGACCTTTTAGTCATGCACTGGAATACGATATTGTAAGCGGAGTTAGTCACGAGGAAATATCTGGTTTTTTCATGGACCGTTTAGCAAAAGAATTTGGAGAAGATCTCGATCGCGCCTTGCTTATTTTCAAAAACAAACACCACAAACCCTTTCTTTATCAATTGGTTTCCAGTCAGCTAGACATGGATCGGTTGGATTATCTCAACAGGGACAGTTTTTACACTGGTGTAAGTGAAGGTATTATTGGAAGTGATCGTTTGATCGAGATGCTGAATGTACATGAAGGGAATCTTGTTCTGGAGGAGAAGGGAATCTATTCCATTGAGAAATTCATTGTCGCACGTCGATTGATGTATTGGCAAGTTTATCTGCATAAAACCGTTGTTGCAGCGGAATTCATGTTGATTCATGCCTTGCGAAGAGCAAAACAATTAGCCAAAAAAGGCGAGCAACTTTTTGCCAGTCCAGCACTTCATTTCTTTCTCAACAATGATGTCACCAAAGAGAATTTTGAGACTGACGAAAAATTCTTGAATTTATTCGCAGATTTAGATGATTACGATATTCTAGGTGCATTAAAGGTATGGCAATCGCATCCTGACAAAACCCTATCAGAACTTTCGAAAAGACTTGTGAATCGTAAACTGTTCAAAATAGAAATTTCAAAAGAACCATTTAGTCCAGATCGAATTCAATTGGAAAAAGAGTTAGCACGAAAGCAATTTGACTTAGAAGACAGCGAGGTTGATTTTTTTGTTTACTCCGATATTCTAAGCAATAATGCATACAATCACAACAAGCAGAATATCAATATGCTGATGAAAAATGGGGAGATTATTGATCTGACAAAGGCATCAGACAACCTCAATATTTCAGCTCTTGCTTTGCCTGTAGAGAAGTACTTTTTGTGTTATCCAGTTTAATTACCCTCCTTATTTATAAATGTATCCATTAAAGGTGTTGTGTTCTTTGTCCAAGGCATGAAATGATACTTCCAAATGTATTGTTGATTTTTGTTCATCAACTAGTAATACGGAAACAATTGTAGAAATATTATACTCAGGACGAGAAATAGCGCGTTCATGTGTTGAAGAATGAATCCAAGCCTGCACGGTTCTTTCTGCTAGATTTTCATAAATTTCTTCCTTTGACAATAGATTTAATTCATCCACCAAAAAACCTTTTGATTCAAAGCGATATAAGCATTCAGCATTGCTCCAATATCCAACACTATCCGAATGAACAGGTATTTCCTTTAAAACATTTCGGTAAGTCACCCGGGTGCAAAATTGACGCATTAATGAATCTTCGAAAATTACAAACGACTTGACTCCTTTTGAAAGACGGTATTCATTTATCTTATGCCAAATGAGACTATCAAGTGTTTGTGATTCAATTCTTTTTAATTGAGAATTTGAATAAAAGCAATTAATCACAATGAAATAAGAAATAATATTTTTCATGTTCTTTAAAGATTTTAGTGCTGACATTAATACGCTAAATTCTTTAAGATATAGCAGAAGACATTTTTTGACTCAAAAAAATATACTTTAAGAATTGATAAACAACTTGGCTATTTACCTATGTTTATTCAAATTATACGGCTGATTTCTGCTAACTTTCAACCAAAATAGACTACGAATAAAAATATATGAACAACGACTTTCAAAAAATAATCGAATTCAGAAGATCAAACAGAAGTTTTGATCCGAATATCCCTGTGCCTGAAGAAGTGATTCGAATCAGCCTTGAAAGAGCAATTCTTTCGCCCAATAGCAGCAATATGCAATTATGGGAGTTCTATTGGATTTCTTCAAAAGAGGCTATAAACGAAATGATTCCGTTGTGCTTGAGTCAGCAGGCTGCCAAAACAGCTCAACAAATGGTTGTTTTTGTTACAAGAAAGGATAAATGGCGGGAAAGAGCAAATTGGAATCTTCAGAAAATCAAAGAAACCTTCAAAGAAGAGCCGAACAAGCTTCAAAAAGGAGGCATGAGCTATTACGGCAAAGTGATGCCATTACTTTACAGCAATGATCCATTCGGAATCATGAGCTTTGTGCGACGTAGCATCAGTTTTTTCATGGGGCTGCGTAAACCATTTTTCAGAACTGGAGGAAAAGCGAACCAACGTATTACCGTGCATAAATCGTGTGCTTTGGCTGCTCAAACATTCATGCTTTCAATTGCGGCAGAAGGATTTCACTCCTGTCCTATGGAAGGATTTGATGAAAAAAGAGTAAAACGCGCATTGAAACTCCCTCGAGGTGCAGAAATCAATATGATTATTTCTGTTGGACTTGGAACTGAAGCTGGAATATGGGGAGAAAGAAATCGCGTACCCTACGATGAGGTAGTATTTAAAAAGTAGCCTATAAAATTTGAACTTATTGCTTAGATAATTTTCCGGCTTTCCAATCTTGGATCAATTTCGCCCAGGAATATGGATTCAACAAATTGTTTGCTGGAAGTTGACCATTCGTATACAATTTAGTATACCTCTGATTCGTTGCATATCCGTAAGCTAATGAAGCATCATTCTCTAATTTAGCGGCAACGAATGCTAAACTTTCTCCAGATAACTCTCGTTGAGCACGGCGAATGGCATCATCATAAGGCTCCATTTCAACAAAAGCGCGGGCAAAATCTTCTCTTGAAGGCCAAGGATAAACAGTAACTGCTGGTAAATCAACTGTGTCACGTTGTAACATATGAATTACGGAGTAACGATTATCTTTCAAAGTATCAGGTACGATATAAGTGGACGTCTTGTATCCAAAAGATGAAAACAATAAAGTGTCTCCCGGTAGAACTACTGTCGAGAAAAAACCATAATAATCAGAAATTACACCTTTACGAATTGACCTATCATAAACGGTTGTATATGGCAATGGATTCATATCAGACTCGGAAATTGCAACCCCAGAAAGTTGAATCAATTCTGACGAATCTCTCACCAATTTTGATTGACCAAAGACAAACCACGGTGCTATCGAAAGCAGAAATATAAAGATTAACTTATTCATTGTTTTGATATCAAGACAAGAGTACATTTTTAAATCGAGGCAGCAAAAACTTTTTCAAAAATTTAACAAAGCATATCCCCACTTTTAACTCGGAAAATAATATTACTTTTGCAGGAATTTATTCAAAAAATAAGTTCAATGTCACTGTCTAACATTAACCAAATCAAAGAAGGTCTTACTTACGACGATGTTCTTCTCGTTCCTGCCTTTTCAGAGGTACTACCTAGAGATGTAAAATTAAAAAGTAAGCTTACTCGAAATATCGAAGTTAACACGCCGATTATTTCCGCAGCAATGGATACGGTAACTGAAGCTAAATTAGCAATAGCTATGGCTCAGCAAGGTGGGATTGGTGTCATTCACAAAAACATGTCAATTCCGGATCAAGCGCTTGAAGTGCGTAAAGTAAAAAGATCTGAAAGTGGAATGATTCTAGATCCTGTCACTTTATCGGAAGATGCTCTTGTAAAAGATGCCTTGGCGTTGATGAAGGAAAATGGAATTGGTGGTATTCCAGTTGTTGATAGTGCAAGACTGCTCAAAGGTATTGTCACAAACCGTGATCTCCGTTTTGAAAAAGATGTAAATCGCCCAATAAAAGAGGTCATGACATCAAAAGACATCATTACCACGCCAGATGGGACAAACCTTTCAAAGGCTGAAGAAATTCTACAAGAAAAGAAAATTGAAAAATTACCTGTTGTAGACCAAAACAATAAACTGATCGGATTAATCACGTACCGCGATATTATTAAAGTTAAGACGCATCCTAATTCGTGCAAAGACACGTATGGTCGCTTGAGAGTCGCGGCAGCGGTTGGTGTTACGCATGATACTTTAGAACGCGTCAGTGCGTTAGTAGATGCTGGAGTTGATGCAATCGTTATTGACACAGCTCACGGCCATACAAAAGGTGTTGTTGAAAAACTGAAAGAAGTTAAAAATCAATTTCCAAAACTGGAAGTCATTGTAGGAAATATTGCTACACCTGAAGCGGCTAAATATTTGGCAGAAGCTGGCGCTGATGCCGTTAAAGTTGGTATTGGTCCAGGTTCAATTTGTACTACGCGCATTATTGCTGGAGTTGGTGTACCTCAATTATCTGCCGTTAATGAAGTTGCTCAAGCATTAGAAGGAACAGGAGTTCCTGTAATAGCTGATGGAGGTATTCGTTACACGGGTGATATAGTAAAAGCTATAGCGGCTGGTGCTGATACGATCATGGTAGGATCAATGTTTGCAGGAGTTGAAGAATCTCCGGGTGAAACCATCATTTATGAAGGAAGAAAATTCAAATCTTACCGTGGAATGGGTTCACTTGAAGCAATGCAAAAAGGATCGAAAGACCGTTATTTCCAAGATGCTGAAGACGATATCAAAAAATTAGTACCAGAAGGAATCTCCGGAAGAGTGCCTTATAAAGGTCATTTGGTAGAAGTAATGTATCAGATAATTGGTGGATTAAGAGCCGGTATGGGATATTGTGGTGCTCCAACAATCGACAAGTTGAAAGGCTCTAAGTTTGTTCGAATCACTTCTGCTGGTGTTCGCGAATCACACCCGCATGATGTAACAATTACAAGAGAAGCACCAAATTACAGTATAAAATAAACGTTAAAATTTACGTTGTAATAGCAGTTCCAATTAAATTTGGGCTGCTAAATTATTTAAAAGCCATGAAGTATATTTCTCTATTCGTTTTTGCACTTTTTTTCACATTAACTCTTCAAGCACAGCAAGATCCGACTTTAATGGAAATTGACGGTAAACCGGTAACCAAATCAGAGTTTTTACAGATTTACCTTAAAAACAATCAAGATCCCAAGTACGACAAAGCATCCCTGGACGAATACATGGAATTATTTAGAAAGTTCAAATTGAAAGTTGCGGAAGCTGAAGCACTGAAATACGACACAATTCCTAAATTAAAAAAGGAACTGGATGGCTATAAAAAACAACTTTCCTTGCCCTATCTTGTTGATTCAGCTCAAAATCAAGCTTTCGTGCGAGAAGCCTATGACCGCACAAAAATGGAAGTTCGTGCCTCTCACATTTTAGTTAAATTAGAAAGTAGCGCTTTGCCTGCCGACACCCTTGCTGCATATAACCGTATTATGGGTTTGAAAGCGCGTATT
>CAISOQ010000377.1 GCA_903887095.1 uncultured Flavobacteriia bacterium | reverse complement strand
CTCAGGATCATACTGTTAGAGGTTTTATCTATGCTAAATCAAATGGAGAACCAATAGGATTTGAAAAAGTAAAACTCCTTAAAAAAGCAGATAGTTCATTTGTAGCAGGCGCATTAACTGACGTTAACGGATTCTTTTCCATTCCGAAAGTCAATATGGGCAGCTATTTGATCAAAGTTGACAATCCTGCTTATGTAGAATATATTCAGTCCATCGAAATCAAAGTAGCAAAAGGAATATTTGACGTTAAAATCGAATTGGAAAAAGCAAAAGTCAAAGAATTCCAAGACATTACAGTAACTGCCGAAGGCAAGCAGAAAAAGAATGAGGTACTCGTTTCACAGATAAAATTGGACAAAAAGGGATTGGAACGAATCCCATCTGTAGGTGCTGAAAATGATATTGTTGGTGCATTTTCCGTTACTCCTGGTGTAATTACGACGGGTGATCAAGGTGGTCAGCTGTATGTGCGTGGAGGAACTCCCATTCAAAACAAGACCTTACTAGATGGTATGACCATTTACAATCCATTTCACTCCATCGGGTTCTTCTCCATTTTTGAAACTGAATTAGTGAAAAACGTAGATATCTATACTGGAGGATTCGATGCTCGTTATGGAGGAAGAATTTCCTCGATTATGGATATTTCTTACCGAGATGGAAACCGCAAAGAATTTGGAGGAAAATTATCTGCCTCCCCTTTTCTTGCAAAGGCTGTACTTGAAGGGCCTATGGGTAAAAAGAAAGAAAATGGCATCAGTCCAGGATCTTATGTTTTGTCAGCGAAACACAGCTTATTGGATTACACGTCAAGAACAATCTATCCAACTGTAAATGATGGCAATGGACTACCCTTTAATTTCACTGATTTGTATGGAAAAGTCACATTCAACAGTGATGGCGGATCAAAATTCAGTGCGTTTGGTTTTCACAACCAAGATTCAGTAAATTATTCTGTGGCTGATTTGGACTGGAAAGCATCTGGTGGTGGTATGAATGTTCTTTTGGTGCCTAGCAGCTCTTCCATGATGATCAAAGGACACGTGAACGGTAGTTCGTATGAAACAACCTTCACTGAAACTAGCACAGAGCCTCGCTACAGTAAAATTGGCGGATTTGATCTTGGCTTTGATTTCTCCTACTTCCTAAGAAATGAAGGCGAAATGAATTACGGATTCAATTTCAGCGGATTCAACACAGAATTTGTCACTTACAACGAAGCAAAACGCCAAATATCTGCAACCAATTTCAACACTGAGCTAGGTGCTTACTACAATTACCGATTGGTCAAGAGTCGTTGGGTGATTCAACCAAGTATCCGGGCACAGGTTTATGCTTCGTTGGGAACTATCTCCATCGAACCGCGCTTTGGTGCAAAATACAATGTCACTGAGAAAATTCGCTTGAAACTTTCAGGAGGACGTTTCTCACAAAACTTTACGTCAGCCTCTTCGGATAAAGACATTGTGAATTTATTCAATGGATTGCTTTCCGCTCCAACAAACGTTCAGACGACATTTGTAAATGAATTTTTAAATGAGAAAGATGTAAAAAATGGTATCCAGTATGCATGGCATGCCATTTTAGGAACAGAATTCGATCTTACAAAACACTTGATGTTGAATGTTGAAGGATACTACAAATACTTCTCCCAACTTTCCAATATCAACCAAAACAAGTTGTATGAAGACATCGCTCAATTCTCTCAAATTGATGACGTTTACAAAAAAGATTTCATCATTGAAGATGGTGTTTCTTATGGATTGGACTTCCTGTTGAAATACAATAAAAACCGTTTATTCTTGTGGGGTGTATACTCTTATGGTTACTCAACCAGATGGGATGGATTCACCTCCTACTTCCCTGTTTTTGACCGCCGTCACAACGTGAATTTGGTTGGAACGTATAATTTCGGCAAAAACAAAGACTTTGAATTCAGTGTCAGATGGAATTTAGGTTCAGGACTTCCTTTCACGCCGACTGCAGGATTTTACCAAGGAGAATCATTCGGTGGAGGTGTAAACACGGACTATACAACTTCTAACCCATCCAATGTTTCTACAATTCTTGGAGAATTCAACAGTTCACGTCTGCCTTATTACCATCGATTAGACATCACAGCAAAAAAACAATTCAAGTTTAAAAACGAAGATGTCTTGGAAATCGTTGCAAGTGTCACAAACGCTTACAACCGTCAGAATATTTTCTACGTAAATAGAATAACATCAGAAAAGATTTACCAGTTCCCTGTATTACCAAGTATGGGAATTAGTTATAAGTTTTAGTGATTATTACACTCACTATTTCCCCCAAGCTTCAAAAGCTTTTTTCTGCTGATGATTTTGTTCTTTTAGAGGACTAATTGTGTATTCCGAATAAAAATTTCGGTTCACCTCAGGCAACAATAGTTCAATCAATTTACCTGAGCGGTTCACTGTTAAACGTTTTGCATCGGAATTGAAATAGGTTAACCACTTATCCGGATCTTGCCCTGACAAATAGCTGTTCACAGCCATCACCTCATCACCCAGCATCAATCCACCTAGTTGAGCCGGACTTCCTGGAAAAATTGCTGCCACAGTGGCGTTTTGAGCCGACGGTGCATATTTGAAGCCAAGTCGGCCGGCTGCATAAGATTTAGAAGGTTGGTGAACCAATTCTAAGCCTACATATTCTAGACTTTCCGTCAAAATGGTTTCGTAGGAGTCCGTTCCATGCACATAACGATCAAAAAACTCAGCAAAAGAAATTCCAGCAATATTTTCCAATTCAGAGCGATAATCCTGCTCAGACACTCCTTTTCCTTGTAACGCATAATTGTAATACAGGCGCTTCATCACCTCGTCTAAACTATATTTTAGATTCGTAGCGCGCAACAACATGACATCCGTTACAAAAGCCAATAGGCAGCCTTCTGTGTAAATTGAAACTTTTCTTCCGGGCGCACCAGGAACGTAACCATCCAACCAGGTATCGAACGAAGATTGTGCAACGGAATAATTGAAGCGACCGTGATTGTCAAAATGCTTTTGAAACTGAGCGGTGAACTCATCCAAATACTGCTTGACATTGAAAACACCACTTTTAAGCAAGAACAAATCCCCCATATAAGTCGTGATGCCCTCGCATATGTATCCCAATTCTGAATAATTTTCTTTCTTGAAATCGTACGGAAACATTTCAATCGGTCGAATTGCCTTTACATTCCATGTATGATACAATTCGTGGGAAGAAACACCCAATAAATCCTTGTAAACTCCTCCAAAAATATCGTAAGACGGTCCAAGTAATATGACAGTTGACTTGCAATGTTCCACACCGTGATAGGCTCTTGTTGGCAAAATCTGAAACAGGAAATGGTACTCTGAAACAGGAAACTCAATGAACTTTTCAATTTGCTTGTCTGTAAACGCTTTAAAATCGTGGATGAGTTTATCCCAATCTGGCTTCACTTCGCCATTGAACCACATATGAAAAAGCGTTTCACCGGAATTATACGTGGCATGCTGCAAATTTGCAGAGCACATGAAAGGTGAATCTGCTAATTCATCAAAATTTTCGGCGAATAATTTTCGGCCATTTTGTGTCATTGATGAGGCAACCTCCCAACTTTCAGGAATGTACAGATCCAGTGTAATCGGATCATTAAATTGCTCACTTGTATATATACAACAATTGACCGGATTCACATATAATTGACTTATACTTAAATAGGTGGATCCTGCATTTAATTCCGATGCAAAATACTGGTATTCAATACGCATCGTTTTTGATTCGCCATTTTCAACCAACCAAGTATCCTTCGTTGATTTCCGAACGGTCAATCGTTTGTTCTGGTCACTAAAAACCTTTAAACCCTTTACATTTTTGGCGAAATTTCCTAATTCATAACGACCCGGACGCCATGCCGGCAAATGAATAGTGAGCTGTTCTTCTTTCGTTTCAAAAAATGCTGTGATTTGAATGTATTGTTGATTGGCTTGCTCAATGCGAAATTCGTAACGAACCATGATAAAATAAGTTTGGACAAAAGTAATAGGTATTGAAATGAAATCGACTTTAAATTATTAATTAAATCCAGTTCGTTTCCATACTTGAAGTTATTGAAAATAAAAAAAGCCTGCCGTAAAGCAGACTTTTCAGACATTTTCAACCTTTTATTTACACATACAACTCTTCCTGCATCTGCGTAATCCTTGCATCTGCCAGGTAGTCATCGTACGGCATCATTTTATCAATAATTCCATTAGGCGTAATTTCTACAATTCGATTAGCTACCGTGTTCACCAATTCGTGGTCATGGGACGTAAACAAGATTGTACCCTGGAATTCCTGCATACCATTGTTCAACGCAGTGATCGATTCAAGATCGAGGTGATTCGTCGGTTCGTCCATCATCAATAGATTTGCTTTCGCCAGCATCATTTTAGAGAGCATACAACGAACTTTCTCACCTCCGGACAATACATTTGCTGTCTTCAATGCTTCCTCGCCTGTAAAAAGCATTCTACCCAAAAATGTGCGCAAGTATACTTCTTCTCGCTCTTCATCCGTCTGAGCATATTGACGCAACCAATCGATCAATGGAGATTTCTCTGCAAAATACTCGCTATTGTCATTTGGAATGTATGCTGTATTAATTG
>CAISOQ010000376.1 GCA_903887095.1 uncultured Flavobacteriia bacterium | reverse complement strand
TCTTCTTTCCGTCGTACATTAAATTGTTAACGAATTTTGTTACCACAACATCGTTAAACTTAGGATCCGGGAGAATGGCGATCTTTTTGGCGTTTCTTCTTCTCATCTCTTAATGTTTTGATTATTTCGCTTTAGGTCTTTTTGTTCCATACTTAGAACGACGCTGAGTTCTTCCTTCTACTCCAGCTGTATCCTCCGCACCGCGAACGATGTGGTAACGAACCCCTGGTAGATCTTTAACTCTTCCGCCACGCACTAGCACCAAAGAGTGCTCTTGCAAATTGTGACCTTCTCCACCGATGTACGCATTGACTTCTTTTCCATTTGTCAAACGCACCCTCGCTACTTTACGCATAGCTGAGTTCGGCTTCTTTGGAGTAGTTGTGTAAACCCTTACACAAACTCCTTTACGCTGTGGACATGAATCAAGTGCAGCAGACTTACTTTTCTTGACTACCGCTGTTCTTCCTTTGCGAACTAATTGTTGGATAGTTGGCATAAAATACTCTTAATTTTTATAATATGTTATTCGCCCAAAAACACTTTGGGGGGTGCAAAGATACTAGATTTTCAGTACAAACCAAGAAGTTATCAAAAAAAAGTGCGTTTTTTTCACAATTGGGTGTTTACATCTTGATGGTGCTTTTAAACAAGAGAGTCAATAACAGAAGCTGAAAAACAAAAAACTCCCACATTGCGGGAGTTTTGATGTCTATTTTCTTTAGGAAATTAATTTCTGTACAAAGTACTTTTAACTGCTTTAACAATTCTTTCCACATTTGGCAACGCTTCATCAATTAAGGTTGGTGAGAATGCAAATGGCGTATCCGTTTGTGTCACTCGCATGACAGGCGCATCCAAATGATCGAAAGCATAACGCTGCAAATGATATGAGATCTCAGAAGAAATGGAAGCCAATGGCCACGATTCTTCAACAACAACGCAACGATTTGTTTTCTTAACGGATTCGACTACAGCAGCATAATCAATTGGACGAATCGTACGAAGGTCAATAATCTCAATAGAAATACCTTCTTTCTCTAGTTCTTCTGCAGCTGCTTGAGCAACTTTGATGATTTTTCCAAAAGTAACGATGGTAACGTCTGTTCCTTTTCTTTTAATGTCTGCGACTCCGATTGGAATAATGTACTCACCTTCTGGAATTTCACCTTTGTCACCGTACATCTTTTCTGACTCTAGAAAAACAACCGGATCGTTGTCACGAATAGCTGCTTTCAAAAGGCCTTTTGCATCATATGGGTTAGATGGTGTTATAACCTTCAGTCCTGGCACATGGGCATAAAACGCTTCAAAGGACTGAGAATGGGTTGCAGCCAGCTGACCAGCAGTTCCATTTCCTCCTCTAAATACGATTGGACAATGGTATTGACCACCAGACATTTGCAACATTTTGGCCGCACTATTAATAATTTGATCAGCTGCAAGGATTGCAAAATTCCAAGTCATAAATTCCACAATTGGTCGTAAACCATTCATGGATGCTCCAACGGCAATTCCTGCAAAACCTAATTCTGCAATAGGCGTGTCAATTACACGTTTTGCTCCAAATTCATCAAGCATTCCTTGAGAAACCTTGTAAGCTCCATTGTATTCAGCCACTTCTTCACCAAGAAGAAAAACACTTTCGTCTCTTCTCATCTCCTCCGACATTGCCTCTCGCAGCGCTTCTCTGAATTGTACAGTCTTCATGTATTAAAAAGTAAAATTTCGGTCGCTAAAATTAACGATTATAGTCGAAAGTCGCATTATTAATTGAATTTCCATAAATTTAAACCACATCATACTGATAAACAAATAATTAAATTTAGTTTAAACAAGATGAATTCGTCCCATTCTAAAAAACGCACACGACTCAGTTTTTAAAGGAATTATTCATTAAATTTGCCATCGTTTGAAAATCTTACTTACATGAAAATACTTGTATGCATCAGTAAATCACCTGATACTACTTCCAAAATTGCCTTCACAGATAACAATTCGAAATTTGATGAAAACGGCGTCCAATATATTGTAAACCCTTATGATGAATGGTATGCCCTGGTCAGAGCGCTTGAGATAAAAGAAACAAGTGGTGGTAACGTTACAATAATTACTGTTGGTACCGCAACTGACGAGGCAGTTATCAGAAAAGCATTAGCAATTGGTGCTGATGAAGCAGTGCGTATCGATGCTGATCCTACAGATGCTTATTACACGGCAATGCAAATTGCAGAATATGCTAAGTCAAATGGATTTGACCTTGTTCTTTCTGGTAAAGAAACTATCAATTACAATGGTTCTCAAGTCGGAGGAATGATTGCAGAAGCAATGGATCTTCCTTTCATTTCTTTAGCCTCTAAACTTGATGTTAATGGAAGCACACTTACTTTGGAACGTGAAATTGCAGGAGGTTTACAAGTAGTGGAAGTTAATCTTCCCGCGGTAGTTTCATGTGCTAAAGGGATGGCTGAACAGCGTATTCCAAATATGAGAGGTATCATGGCGGCTCGCACAAAACCATTGCAAGTCGTTGCTCCTGTTGCTGTC
>CAISOQ010000375.1 GCA_903887095.1 uncultured Flavobacteriia bacterium | reverse complement strand
CAGGTAAGAAATCAAATGCGACGTGAGCAAGGAATGGCTGAGCTCCAAGTCCACCACCCACAAGAACTTTAAATCCTTTTATTTCAATTCCATTTTCATTTTTGATTTTTGGAATGAATCCGAAGTCGTGTATGAATGTGTAAGCATCATCTTCCTCACTGCTGCTGAAAGCAATTTTGATTTTTCTACCAAGTTCTTGACCAAATGGTTTTCGCAGAAAGTAGCGATAAATTAAGTCAGCATATGGAGCAACATCGAACGGTTCGGTCTTATCAATTCCTGCGATTGCACTGGCAGTAACATTTCTTACGGTATTGCCACACGCTTCACGAAGGGTGATATCATCTTTTTCTAAGTCAGCCCAAAGTTGTGGTGTTCTGTCCAGACTAACGTAGTGTATTTGAATATCTTGCCTTGTGGTGATGTGTAGTTTCCCTGTGCTGTATTCATCTGACACTTCGCAAATTCTTCTTAGTTGAGTAGGGGTAACCTTTCCGAACGGCAATTTGATACGGATCATTTGAACACCTTGTTGCCGCTGACCATATACACCTCTTGCCAAACGCAGGGCTTTGAATTTGTCTTCAGCAAGCGTTCCTTCCTTAAATGCCTGAATCTTTTGACCAAGTTCGATAATATCTTTTTCTACAATAGCTTGTTTTGATGTAGAAACTAGATTTTCAATACCTTCTCTGAATGTTGCCATTTTATAAACTTTAAAATCTATGGGAGAAGTAGGAGATAATAAAATAACTCATCCTAAATTTCCGGGTGCAAAGTAAAATCATTTATTTTTAATGAGCAAGAAAAAAAAATAAAAATATTTACTATTCCTATTGGAGTAGTAGGACTAATTAAAGATTGAACTTGTTTCGAAGGTTTTCTTCGCGCTTCAAAAGATCTGCGATGGATGTTTTGGAAAGAATAGAAATTGTAACTTCTCTTACTTCTTTAATGACATCACTAAGTCCGCATGTTTGTTCATTGACACATTCTTCACAAGGTTCGTAGAAATTCAAACTGACGCAAGGAAGCATGGCAATAGGTCCACCTGAAATTCGAATTACTTGACTCAGAAAGATTTCTTCTGGATGTTTTGCTAAAGAATAACCACCATTTGCGCCCATCTTGCTGTAGAGTAGGCCATTGTTTCTTAATTCGACAAGGATTGCTTCCAGAAATTTTCTTGGAATATGTTCTTCTTCCGAAATAGTAATGATTTTCAAGGGTGTTTTTTCATCAAACCGCTTTGCGAGCGACATGAGGGCCTTGATTGCGTATTTTGATTTTTTAGATAACACTTTTTAGTTTCGAATGAGACAAATTTAAAGAATGTGAAGTGATATTAATGCAATTTTTGTCGTTTGATCAAGTATTTCAACAGAACGTCATTGTAGCCCATTTGAATATCTGCGGGCATAAAATCTATTCGGTGGTTCGCACAGCGAAGCTTGATCTCTTCGAAATAGGAATGTATGGCGTTTTTATAATGTGTTTTGATTTCATTCGGTTGCAACTTTAAACTTTCGCCTGTTTCCATATCGATCAGGTTGTAAGGACGGTTGTCAAGTTCAAAATCAATTTCGGTTTGTTTATCCGTTACATGAAAAAGAATTACCTCGTGTTTGTTGTGTTTCATATGTTGCAAAGCCTGAAAAAGCTCATCCAATTTAGTTGGATCGTCTAATAAATCGCTGAAGATCACAATTAAACTTCTCTTGTGACAAAGCTCTGCAATGTCATTTAACGCCGCAATTGCATTCGTATTTTTTTGTTGCTTTTCACTGTAATTGGAAAGACGCTTTTCTAGTTCACTGTATAGATAATGGATGTGCGATGTAGAGGATTTGGCAGCAGTTTGAAGTTCAAGTTCATCTGCAAAAATTGAAACACCAATCGCATCGCGTTGTCGCCTTAATAATTCAATTAATGCAGCGGCAGCATACACGGAGTATTCGTATTTATTGGTGTTGCCATCTTTCGGGAAAAACATGGATCCAGAGCAATCAATTACTATTTGACAACGTAGATTTGTTTCTTCCTCGTATTTTTTTGTGAATAATTTTTCGCTTCTCCCGTAAAGTTTCCAATCTATGTGGCGTGTTGATTCGCCTGAATTGTATAAGCGATGTTCGGCAAATTCAACTGAAAATCCATGGTAGGGACTTTTATGCAAACCAGTAATAAATCCCTCAACAACTTGTTTTGCCAGCAGTTCCAGGTTTCCGAATTGTCCGAGTTTTAATCTATCAATTTTCATGTCCACAATCAAATGTAGCGAATTATTTCTTAGCACTAATCGTGTTAAATACCACACCTGCTAAAATCAGTACAATGCCGATATAAACAATAATTGATAATGACTCATCAAAAATCAGGTAGCCAGCCAAAGCAGCATAGATTGCGCCCAAATATTGAAAGGGTGCAATAATTGATGTTTCTTCACTCATAAGTCCTTTGGTAAGAAACAATTGCGCTATTTGTGTAAAAACTCCCATGACTATTAGAAGTAGCCATTCGGATCCAGTAGGCATTACAAAATCGAATAGGCACCACACAAACATAATTGGCATAGCAATCATAGGGAAGTACAATACAACATTCAATGGGTTTTCCGTATTCTTTAATTTAACAATGGAGGAGTAGGCGAGGCCTGAAAATGATGCGGATAAAACGCCAATAAGAAGCCAGTTTATATTGATTTTTGCAAGGTTGTCGGATAGAAAATTTGGTGAACTAATAAGTATTACGCCTGCCAAAGCACTAAAAATAAAAATCCATTGGTGTTTTTTTATGATTTCTCCAGAAAGTAAAACAGCGAATAAAATTGTAAAAACAGGAGCAAGGTATTGAACGGTGGAAGCAATTGCCAAGGGTAAATTTTGAATTGTGTAAAAGAAAAGAGTCAAGGCGAAGGTGCCAGAAATTCCGCGCATAAAAAGCCATTTCCGATTGTTGCCAAGAATGGGCAGACCTCTGCGTTTTAATGCGTAAAATGAGAGCGCGAATGAAACAATTGAACGTGCAAGAACTAACTCGTGAATTGGGTATTTTTGAAATTGCAGATCTTCGCTTCCGGGGATCCCAACAGATAGCACTTTTACTATCAAATTTACAATCAGAAAGGCTATTCCTGAGATAATTATATATGCAATTCCTCTATTCAATCAGGCAAAGTTAATCATTCTATTTTCCTTTGTTTTTATTGTGTAATGTTGATGATGGAAAACGGGCTTGTTTTATTTTTTTAAAAGTAATGTGTAACTTTCACCTCCAATGAAGAGATTGTTTAAATGTGTGGTTTTAATCGCGGCTTTAGTGATGCGTATGCAAAACTATTCAGCGCAGGTTATTGAACCGAAACATACATTTAATGTCGAATTAGGCTTACCAAACGGTTTCACGAATGAGCCTTTTAAAAACATCATGCAAGGTTTGGTTAATTTTTCTACCTATTACCAATATGACTTTAAGAATCATTTGACGGCAGGTGTGGGGATTCGCTACGGTTATTTTGCAATAAATGAATTTAAAGTACCTAAACCTGTCTATGGCGGAATGCATTCAACAGGTGCATTTCTGAAGGTTGGTTGGGAGAAGTTTATAAACGATCGTTTTGCAATTGATTTAGGTGTAAAAGTGGGTTATTCTCAACATTTTTTTGATACAGATAGAAATGATTCTGCGGGCCTTAATCCGATTCAATTAAATTCTGTCTATATCGATCCAACTTTGGGGCTGATATTAACAGCGGATGAAGTTTCTTCGTATCGTTTGTTTATCTCATATGCCAGTTATGGTTTCGGATTTAAGCCTAGCATGATTGGTTTAGAAACCTTTGGAGGTTATGATCCAGCTCAGTTTAATAAAGTGACCGGATTTTTGATTGTCGGTTTTGGTTATACCTTCTATTTTAAGTCGAAATAATTCCTTGATACATTTTAAAGAATTCATTATACGGCCAATCGCGTCAAATGACAATGCGCAGATTGCTGAAGTTATTCGTTCTGTTTTGGTAGAACATAACGCTGCCCGTCAAGGAACGGTCTATTCCGATCCAATAACCGATTTTCTTTCTGATGTATTTAAAGAGCAGGGCAGCGGCTATTATGTGGTAGAATTCAATGGACGGATTGTAGGTGGTTGTGGATTTTTCCCAACAAAAGGGTTGCCGGATGGATTTGTTGAATTAGTGAAACTCTATGTTTTAAAAGAGTATAGAGGGCATGGGCTTGGAAAGTTCCTCATTGAATTGTGCTCT
>CAISOQ010000374.1 GCA_903887095.1 uncultured Flavobacteriia bacterium | reverse complement strand
CTACTACGTCAAAGTCGTTAACATTATCGCCACACGCTGCAAACTCATTAAGTAATAATTCATCTTGCATAGATGCGAATGCTTGCTCCGTTGCTGGATATTGAAAATGCAGACCGCGCAATACATTTTTAGAAGATCGTGAAATATTATCTTGAACAAAGCGATAATCACCACCTAAAAACTCATTGTAACGCAATTCATTGAAAGACTCAAGAAAATAACCTCTTTCATCTTCAAAAACACGCGGTTCAAGTAATAGCAAACCTTCAATATCAAATCTAGTTACTTTCATCGTCTGAAAATCCAAATAATTTTATCTCTTACTGTATAGAACCATAGCTTAGGTTTAGACAATTGCTCTGATTCGTAGTATCCATAACCGTAACCATAGCCATAGCCTGAATTGCTGGATGCATCTACACCATTCAAAATAACATTCAACTTATCGATCTGATTCATTTCAAACAACTCCTTTACGCGAAGTGCGAAATTTCGTTTAGAGAAATTTGATTTAAAAACATAAATTGGAATGTCTGCTTCAGTAAGGTTTTTAACCCCATCAGACACAAGACCAATTGGTGGGTTATCAATGATGATCACATCATAAATTTCTTTCAACTCATCCAATATCTTGTAATAATTACTGCTCAAGAGCAATTCTGACGGATTTGGTGGAATTGGGCCCGCTGTAATAAAATGTAAATTCTCAATTTGTGAAACCTGAACACATTGCTCAATTGTTGCCTGGTCCGTGATCAATGCACTCATACCGTAATTGTTATCCACATTGAATCCCAAATGCACCTTTGGCTTTCGCATATCAAGATCCAGCAATATGGTTTTTTTACCAGACATGGCAATAATTCCAGCAAGGTTGAGTGCAACAAATGTTTTACCTTCCCCAGATATGGAAGAAGAAATGGCTATCGTTTTGTAATTTGCATTGATATAACTAAGGTTTGTTCTGATTTTCCTCATGGACTCGGCCATTACAGATTTTGGTGAATCATGTACAAGGATTTGTGAAAACTTCATCGCTGACTTAGAAAGAGGCACACCTCCAAGAATTGTTGCTTTTTCAGGCAGAATACTTTTTAAGTCATCCAACATATTAATCTCATTGAATGAAAGGTATTTAAAGAACATCACTGCAATCCCTAGGATAAAACCAAACATTGCCAAGGTTCCATAAATCAATTTTCCATTCGGAGAAATTGGAGAAGTATTCACAGTTGGTCGCGTCAAAATCCTGTTACTCGAAGAGTATCCTGCGTCGGAAAGGGCATACATCGCTTTCTTTTCGGTTAACATGTTAAAATACTTCTCATTCAAATCCTGAATTCCTTTGAGCCTGTTGTACTCTTGCTTTTTAATTGGCAAACCATAGAATTCTGCTTCAAATTCATTGATCTTGGCATTCAACATTTTTAATTTAGTATTCTGCCGGTCTAAATTGGAGGCAATTGCACGTATTACCGTGCTAATTTTCACATTTACTTTCTTGTTAATCGTTTTTACATCTGGATTTTCCTCCGTAACACGATACATTAAGTCTTCCTTTTTCTCTAGTAAATCGAAGAGCCCCTGTATTTGAGGAGCTAATGTTTGTTCAAAGCTTTTACCAATCAATTCTGGAAGTAAACGATAGACATCCAAACGATTTGGCTCATCTTTCATTTTTCTATCCATTAGCACGAGCGTTCGGATTTCATCTTCAACAATTATTCGCTCTTCCTTGAATTCTGTAATGCTCTGGGACAAACTTAACTCGGCACCGTTCATATCAGAGAACTTTGTATTCAGCTGATACATTCTTAAACTATCCTTAGAATCTCTTAAAACGCCGCCCAACGAATCCAATTGCTGAT
>CAISOQ010000373.1 GCA_903887095.1 uncultured Flavobacteriia bacterium | reverse complement strand
TGTAATCCAACGTATCGAGAACCTCTTGCAAATCGAACGAAGTAACAAGCTTCATTCGGTAATCTTTGAAATGTGAAATCCCTTTGAAGTAATTGGTGTAATGGCGTTTCATTTCGGCAACTCCAAGTGATGCTCCTTTCCACTGAACACTCATTTCAAGATGCTGTCTCGTGATTTCAACGCGTTCACGAATACCTGGAGCGGGCAGGTGCGTTCCAGTTTTCATAAAATGTTTGATTTCATTAAATACCCACGGATAACCTATACTTGCACGTCCGATCATAATGCCGTCTACCCCATAGCGATTTTTGTACTCAACAGCTTTTTCTGGCGTATCAATATCACCATTCCCAAAAATAGGAATGCGCATACGCGGGTTGTTTTTGACATCACCGATTAATGTCCAGTCGGCATCACCTTTGTACAATTGCACTCTTGTTCGGCCATGAATAGAAATTGCCTCAACACCAACATCTTGTAATTTTTCAGCAGTGCTTACCACAAATTTGGTTTGATCGTCCCAACCCAATCGGGTTTTAACAGTCACAGGCAAATTGGTCGTTCTGACGATTTCATCGGTCATTTTGATCAACTTCGGAATATCTTGAAGCATTCCTGCGCCTGCACCTTTGCAAGTAACTTTCTTCACGGGACACCCGAAATTGATGTCGATAATATCCGGGTTTGTTTTTTCAATGATGCGAGTGGCTTCCTTCATGCTTTCGATGTCGTGACCAAAAATTTGAATCCCAACAGGTCGCTCGTATTCATAAATATCCATTTTCTGAACACTTTTAGCGGCATCTCGGATCAAACCCTCTGAAGAAATAAATTCCGTATACATCAAATCTGCTCCATTCCTCTTGCACAAGGCACGAAAGGGCGGATCGCTCACGTCTTCCATGGGCGCTAGCAAAAGCGGAAACTCACCTAATTCTATGTCACGGATTTTTACCACGAGGCAAAGGTAGGGAAATGAAAATTACGAATTAGTTATTTCTTCTTTTTCGTTTGTTTTCTTTGTCCGCCTTTAATGAAGCACGCACTCGAAATCAATCATAAAGACAAAATGCTAAGAACAATACCCTACATATAAATCCAAGAAATGGATTAATTCTTAAAGCACTTGTAGGATCAGCCAAAACGCATCCACCCAGAAAATTGATGAACTAATGATTTTACTTCTTAACGTATTGTGTCAAAATCACAATCCCTTGGCCATTGATCTTTCCTTCGATTTGTTCTGGATTGTCATGCACCAAACGAATGTTTCGAACAGAAGTTCCGCGTTTCGCAGTAAAATTCGCACCTTTCACTTCTAGGTCCTTGATAAGGACAACAGTATCACCATTTTCTAAAACGGTTCCGTTGCTATCAATGTGTTTTACCACATCTTCTTGATCCCTTCCCTCTCCTGTAGCCTTTGCCCAGGATAAATTATCATCATCTAAATAGAGCATGTCAAGTAAATCTTGGGGCCATCCTTCCGATTTTAATCTGCTCAGCATACGCCATGCAACAACTTGCACTGCAGGAACCTCACTCCACATGCTTTCATTCAAGCATCTCCAATGATTGGATTGTGTTTTTTCGGGAGAAACAATTTGCTCTTCACATGTTGAACACACCAAAATATTCTGATCAGGATTTGTGCTATTACCAGGTTCAACAGTAAAAACTGCTAAATTCTCAATCGATGAACATAATTCACAAATTTGACCACTTCGGGCCATCAACTTCTCCTTCAAACTTATTGTTTTAACTGTTTATCCAAGGCAATATGCAAACCCAAACCTCTCAATTCTTGACCTTTTGCAACGATAGTGCCTTCACCATCCACTAAAAAACCAGATGGAATTGAAAAGACTTGGTACAATTTAGATGCTTCACCATCCCTGTCCCACCCATGATTTTTCCAAATCAACTTATCTTCAGCAATTGCTTTTTTCCAAGCATCTTCATTTTTATCAAGCGATACACTAAAAACTTCAAAACCTTTGCCATTCACAAACTTCTTGTCTTTGTATTTGCTATACACTTCCAAGACATTCGGATTCTCTCTTCTACATGGACCACACCAGGATGCCCAAAAGTCGATCAATACCATCTTGCCTTTTAATTTCGAAAGTTTTATTTTCTTTCCCGAAGGCGAAACCAGCTCAATTTCCGGAGCCTTTGCAGAATCCGCTGTTGCGGAAGTTCTATTTTTTGAAGCATTAAATGACGATAGTACTGGTAC
>CAISOQ010000372.1 GCA_903887095.1 uncultured Flavobacteriia bacterium | reverse complement strand
CTAAAATAAAACTCACTTGCTCTTGTTCAAGCCCATCCCCTTCACCTATAATTGGCAATGCAGAGCGAACAGAAAAGAACATGTAATGCGGATACTCCTCCAGTTTTGGGCGCCGCTTTTCAGTATAAATATCCTCTACAGAAAGTAACTCTATATCAAGATGTTCGCACAGTGTCTGAATACTTTTTCTATCATCAAGACTATGAAAATTAAGCCATGATACATAATCTTCATCCAATGTACCCTTCACAAATTCAGCAGCAAAATAGGCCGGTGTATCCTTGGTAATCAAGAAAAATTCGGGATCATATTTATATAATTGACATGTTAGTGAAGAATCCATTGTCTTTAATTTCTATTAAATGTAACTCATTTTTATAAATGTTGCATGAGGTAACGGTACAACTCGACCATGCACATAATGTCATACTTAACTACTTTTTCATCTGGTGTGTGCACATGGTCTTCTGGTGCACCAATGAAACACCAATCAATTGGAAGATCCGATTTTTGAAGCATTGTTCCATCGCTTCCACCTGCTGATTCAACCTCCAATTGAAATTGAACACCAGACAATTTTGCTAATTGTATAATTCTCTCTAGGTATTTTCTGCGAGGCAAACCGCTGTCTCGCATCGAAATTGCAACTCCGCCGCCATGCACCACTCCATGAGTCACCCAGGTAATATCAGAAATCAACGATTGACGCACTCCATACTCCTTGAATAAATAATTTGCACAAAATCCTACAGAATTACCACCGTGCTCTTCATACGTTGAAAAAACGATAGCGCCATTCTCTAATGACTCCGCAACTTTTAATGCATTCCAAACACCCAAACGATTATCCATATAAGGTGATTGTATGTACTCATCCGTCTCCCTGAAATCAGGCTTAAAAGTCAGAATTGTACCTCGATCGATGGGGCGTTCATAAACATATTGCAATGTTTTACTTCCATCTTCGTCCTCTAAAACCATCAATTCAGTTTCTATTTCACCTTGACTATCTGAACCAACTAATTGCATTCCATCAATCGCTCTAGGACCGCCAATCCGGATTAATTCCCTATCATAACCAACAGTAAAACCAATGCTGTCCATGTGCGCATAAATAGCCGTTGTAGGCTTTCCAAATACCAAAATCAAACAGTCCTGGTAATCAATTCCTTCTATAATCGTAGGCTTCGTTTTCCATTTAATGGATTCACTATGCACATACTCAAGGATAAAATCTTTTACACGGCCTTCGTCACTCGATGCACCTCTAATTTCTATTAATTGTTTGAGTAATTCCATCTCTAATACATTCCTTTATTAACACAAACTACTGATTTAAAATCTTTTAATGCCATTTCAAATTCATGCGTTTTATTTAATTCAACATTGATTTCCAAGTAGCAATCTTCATTAAATCGCTGTGTTGAAATAGTAATTTTTCGTTGTTTTAATAAGTTCATTATTCCTGGCATTTCATCATAGTTAAATTCAATCTCAAAATGTGAAAACACTTCAACCTCAATAATATCTGCTACTTCTAATGATTCCTTGGCTGCAGTTTTATATGCTTGAACCAAACCTCCTACGCCGAGTTTTGTTCCACCAAAATAACGAATTACTCCAACCAAGATATTTGTTAGATCGAATGATTGTATTTGACCTAAAATTGGTATTCCAGCCGAGTTATTTGGTTCTCCATCATCATTTGCGCGAAATATATTTTTGTCCAAACCCAAACGATAGGCATAACAAAGATGTCTTGATTGGTGATGTTCCTTGCGCCAATGATCCAATAATTGTTTTGCTTCTTCTTCGGAATAGCATGGGGCCGCCAAAGCAATGAATTTCGAACCCTTCTCTTTGAAAATGCCAGTTGACAATTCTCTTATTGTACGATAAGTGCACTGAACTTCCGACATTTAACAAATAATTATTTTGTAGATTAGTCCTAATGAAATCATTGAAAAACTATCCCGCTTTTTTGTTCACAATTTTAGTCATTTTTTCTGCATGTAAAAAGAAAACTGATACGGTTGACAAATGTTCAAATGGATTCCTTGATGCAGGAGAATTAGGCGTTGATTGTGGTGGGAATTGTGCACCATGCCCGGTAAATAATCCACCTTCATTGTTTCTGGAGTTGAATGGTACTCCAATTTCTATGACAAGTAAATCGATTGCATTTTCAGAAAACACCTATTCATTGAACGCCTCGAATGATTCATTGAGTTTTCAATTCAATATTGGTTCAAATGGAGCTATTGGAACGTTCACAATGAATAGTTTGGGTACTTTAGGAACAAAAAATGGAATTTACTATATGAATGCTAGCGACGGGATTTATTCAATTTCATCTTTCGATACAATTTCTAAAATCATGAGTGGGTTTCTTCAAGTTAATCTTTCAAGAAATGGGTTTCCGGATACTTTGAAAATAAGAAACTGTCAATTTG
>CAISOQ010000371.1 GCA_903887095.1 uncultured Flavobacteriia bacterium | reverse complement strand
ATGTTTGGTTTCACTAGAATAACTGAAACTTTTCAAGAAAATAACACCCCACAAAAAAAGGGACCGAAGTCCCTGATTTTGCTATTCTTTTTACATCAAATAAACTTGGGTTGGGTTTTATTTTTCATGCACTTATCGAAACTTTCATAGTCGTATTTTTCTGTTTCTAAGTACAATTTCTGTTTCGATCCTTGTCCCAGTTTTTCAATAATCTTAGAAGATGGAACATATGCAACCTTTCCATTTGGCAAAACGGCAACCAGCGAAAATTGTGTATTGCTGACTGGCAACTTGTTCCATTCAAATGCATTGAATTTTAACACCCCATTTTGTTCCTCCAAAACCATATACAACATGACTCGGTGTATTTCAGGGACTAGCTCATCTTCAAAATCAAACGTAATATCGAGGGTTGCTAATAATCCCGTGCTCATTAGCCTATCAATGTTGCATATTCCGAACTCTTCCATTTGGAAACGGTTCAACAATCCTTGCTCTTGCAAAAGTCTCGTTTTCTCCTTCTCCATATCAGCCAATTCCTTTTCATAAGCAGCGTAATCTTTGTCATACTTGGCAATTGCCGCAGTGAGTGCATCTCCAGTCAATAAGGGGAATGCAAGCGCCGTGCACTTCTCGCTAAGAATTTTCCCTTTGTAATCCACTCCTTGAAAGGTTAAATGCAACTTAAAAGGCTCATCACTTGCTTCTGGCTTTTCTATTTTAATGCTTGACCAGTTAACGCTAAAGGCAAATTCAATGTCTACTTGATCCAGTAATTCTTTCAGCCTCCATTTTGTATCTGAAAATGCTCTCGCCATTGAAGACTTCAGGCCGCCTGAAATTTCAAAAACAATATCCTCAGCACCTGGAACCGGATCGACAGGTTTAATTTCCAAGGTTGGAAGTTGAGCCAACGCACTGTCGCGACGAACATTTTGAACGGTTTCGAACGGTTTTCCATTGTCCCAATTCATATCATCAGTGAGAAAATAAAATTTAAAATCGGCATTCGGCATTATTGCAGCTGCCAATTCTACGTTGACATTTTCCTTGGGTGCTATTTTAAGTTCTTTGCCATTTTGACTCACACGTAATTCCATCATCCCACCCGATGAAAAATAGTCCGTCCGATCTTTGCCAAATTGCATTGGAATGCCGCTGTGTAGAATTTCTCCAGCTGTATGAAATTCACGAAATCGGGCTGTAACTTTTCCTTTCACTGTGTTTCCATTTGCATCCACTAATGCATTTTTTGGAATTACGATATGCGTTCCAGTCGGCATATGCAATGTCAATCCATCCTCAGCATTAAATGATCTGCGAACAAATGGTATTTTCTTTCCCAATGGTGGCAAGATCCCTTTTTCATAAGCAGTTAAGTAGTTGTAATAAAGGATTCCACCAGTTAGTGCTGATGCAGTTATGAATGCTACTATACCCCAGCGCATTTTAGTTCTATTTAGCGTTTTCATACTTCTTAATTTTAAGGTTTAACAAGGTATTTAACATCTATTCCTAAAGAATAGCAATAAAGTGATCCATCAAAACATCCCGTCAGCACATCAATTTTTCCATCAGCATCGACATCTTGAACAACAGGAATAAATTCAGAAATAGCTGGAAGGATTTGGTGCACGTATTCTTTGCCTGTCTTTTGACCACGAATTACAATTAACGATTTTCGATCTGTTCCAGATTGATAAAATTCAAAAGAAATGATAGAACACGTTTCTCCGTTCATTTTAACTTGATTATCGGCGACGCGACCGTTTGCATAAGACAAGAAAGTTGTTCCAAAGTAGGGCACAATCTCATTTTTATCTGAAAAGACCATTTTCATATCACCATTCAGATCAATCGTCGCATTGTCTAATTCTATTCGCCCATTCGGAGAATTTTGAGACAGGTACAAAAGTCCATTCCCAAGTGGTTTCTTGTACTTAACCTCTCCTTTGTGATTCAAGCCGACAAGCATATAGGCATTGTCTCCTTTTCGCAATGGCACCCAACAGATTGATTCGTTTTTTACTGTTGAAATCGCTGGGCTGTTTTTTCCGAGCATAGAATTACCAATTCCATTATCATACAATAAAAACTTCCATAACACTTTCCCTGTTCTACCATCAAAGGCCATCAGGTCACTATAATTCGAATTGTAAATCAGATCATCTGTTCCATCCTTGTTTATATCGGCGACAGTAGGTTCCGTAAAGAAATAATTACCTGCGTAAAACTGATTATTGACTTTAAAAACAAACCTATTCTCGCCTGGTTTCCAGCCCGCATATTGTGGATGAAAATAATTCCAGATTAGTTTTCCATCTTCAGGTTGGACTGCCGACAGCTGGCCATTTTCTGTTGCAAAAACCACCATTTTACGCTCACCTGACTGCGCCAATACTGGTCGATGTTCAACGTCACCACCTGTAGGAATTCTCCATTGCACTTTCCCACTTTTATCAAAACAGGTTAACTCTTCATTGTCACTTCCTGCGATAAAATGATCATCCACCATTAAAATGCCATTGACATCCATATCGCCAATTCTTTCGTGCAAGAAATGTTTTTCAATTTTGCCTGTTTTAGCATTTAGTTGATAGATTCCATTACCATAATCAATAGCATAATCCATTAAATGGCTTCCGTTTGATCCGATCCAGATAGCACCATTTGAAAGAACGGGACGGGTTCGGTCAGTGGTTCGTCCTATTTCAGATTTCCACTTAAGCTTAAGGGCATTGGTCAGCGGTTTTTCCTTCACCGGCAAGGCGGCAGCGATTCCTACAAGAACAACAACCGTAAACAAAATCAATTTAAACATGGTATAAAAGCATTGGTTCTTCGATAGAACGCATTGAGTTGCTTAAAATAACACGTGTGATTTTTTATTAGAGCTTACCCCTATTCACTCACCCAAAACAGTAACATGCCGCCCATTGATTCTTTTACCACTCTGAAATTTGATGGAATCTGGTTTTTCAAAACATAAAATGTAGCAAGTCGCGCACCAGGCTGACATTGAGACAATTGATCTTGAACATAATGGCTATACTCCATTTCTTTTTCAGGCGCATCCTGAAAATGATCCATCCTTGCTGCAGCATTGCGATGCTCAAGGAAGGGATTGAACATAAAAAATCCGTTGTATGGCTGAAACGAATGATTTATAATATTCTCATGTATAAATTCAACATTGTCTAATTGAAATTCTCCTTTCAATTCCAAAGCGACATCAACCAACTCACGACGGTATTCTATTCCTGTAAATTGTGCCTCTGGACGAAGTAAGCCTCCTAATTGACAAAATTTACCTGTTCCAGATCCAATATCAAGAATATTTGCAGAAATATTTTTGGAGAGAAATTGGACTGCAACTTTTGCTACATAACAGGATGTAAAGTGACGATCAGCATGTAACCTGATTTTTTCAGAAAATAATGCATCAAAGTCCTCGTCTAAAAGTGTTTCACCAGTAGTAATTTTCTGCTTCAAAATCTCCACCTTGTTCTTCATTTCCATTCTTCAAAAATAATCCAGTATTGCAATTTATCAAAGGAACTATTCAATTCATATATACAATTTAACTACCCAGTACAAGAATTCTTTCAATGACACTTTTGAGGGGGCAGCACCCTTTATTTGAACTTATTATTTTATTAATTTCATTCTCTGTGAAAAATAAAACTATGCGCCTTTTTATAACTTGCATAATTCTTCTTGTTATCAACCATTTAAATAGTCAGACCACCTTTCCATGGAGTGGCACTTATGGTGGTTCTGGTGCATCAAGAACATATACAACCACTGTTTCCGGCATCACGATGTCAGCTACCATGGTAAATTCAGAAAACACCTGGCAGGATGGATCACCCGTTTGGTTTCCAAGTGGTTCCACTGTATCTGGAGGTGGTTGTTCTGGTATTTCAGCAACAAATCAGGGAATGCTCTTAAGTACCGATTGGACTACAAATACAACAAAAACAATTACTACAACGATAACTTTCAGTTCACCTGTCATTGGACCTCTAAACTTTCTGCTTTACGATGTAAACGATGATGGATTTGGATCCTGGGAAGACAAAATAATTATTTCTGGCACAAATCAGGCGACAAGTGCGGTTAACGTTTTCAAAGTTGGTACAGCATGTGTTCAAACTGGCGGAAGCGTTACAGGATCAGGTACATCAATCCTCACGTTTAACTCTGGTCAATCCACTTCCTGCACGTGTTGGGGAAACAATGAAATTAATGTGGGTACAAGTTCAGATTGCATCAAAACTGTTACAATTACATACAAATCAAATGTTTCGCCTACGAATTACAACAACCCGAAGCAATATGTAATCGTTTCTAATTTAAAAGCAAGTATTCCAACGAGTGCCACGCCACCAAGTTCAATCACAGGAACTACTAATTTATGCTCTGGACAAACCGCCACCCTTACTGCAAATGGAGGCAACAGTGCAACGCAGTGGTTTGAGGGATCCTGCAGCGGAACACTTGTGGGCACAGGCAGTTCTATTACCATTTCGCCAACCTCAACTACAACGTATTATGCGAATAATCCAGGTTCTGGTTGTATTTCAGCTTCAACTTGTGCTCAACTAACAGTCAATGTAAATCCGCCTCCATCCGCTCCAACCGTTTCGGCAAATGGTCCAACAACCTTCTGCTCAGGTTCGAATGTCTTGCTTACTTCCAGTATGAGCTCGGGAAATACCTGGAGCACAGGTGAAACGACTCAATCAATTACTGTTACAACCTCGGGAAGTTACACCGTTACAGTTGGTTCTAGTGGTTGTTCCGCTACATCGACTCCCATTATCGTGAATGTGACATCCCCTACTACCCCAACCATTTCGGCAAATGGCCCCACCTCTTTTTGTCCAGGCGGAAGTGTTACATTGACGTCCAGTGCAAGTTCAGGAAATACGTGGAGTAATGGAGAAACAACGCAATCAATTACCGTAACCACCTCAGGAAATTACACCGTAACAAGCTCAAATTCTGGTTGTTCAGCAACATCTACCCCAATAAACGTGACGATCACTACACCTGTCACACCAACAATTTCTGCCAATGGCCCGACAACTTTTTGCGCTGGAGGCAGCGTTACCTTGACTTCAAGTTCTGCAACAAACAATAGCTGGAGTACTGGCGAAACGACGCAATCAATTACAGTAACTTCTGCGGGGAATTATAGTGTTACAGCTGGCACAGCAGGTTGCTCATCTACTTCAACTCCCATCAACATTACCATTTCAACACCTACTACCCCAACCATTTCGGCAAATGGCCCATTAACTTTTTGTGCTGGATCGTCTGTTCTTTTAAGCTCAAGCGAATCAAGCGGCAATGTGTGGAGCACTGGTGAAACGACTCAAAGTATTACTGTTTCGACATCTGGGAATTATACAGTTACAACAGGGACAACCGGTTGTTCTGCTACATCAAGTCAGATTGCAGTTTCTGTCAATACTCCGGTAACGCCTGTTATCTCTGCAAATGGGCCAGTAACATTTTGCACAGGTGGCAACGTCACTTTAACCTCCAGTTCTGTAACAGGAAATACCTGGAGTACAGGAGAGACAACTCAGTCAATTACGGTTACTTCATCCGGCAATTATAGTGTAACAGTTATGAGTTCTGGTTGCACTGCATCATCGAATGTCATAGCTGTGACAGTTTCAAATCCTACTACACCAATTATTACAGCAAATGGGCCTACAACTTTTTGTACTGGAGGCAGCGTCATTTTAACATCAAGTGCTTCAACGACCAATGTTTGGAGTACTGGTGAAACGACACAGTCAATCACAGTTAGCTCTGCAGGAACATATACCGTTACGGCTGGCAATGTTGGATGCACTGCAACCTCTGCACCACTTGTTGTGACCATAAACACACCTTCAACTCCAACAATTTCAGCCAATGGGCCAACAACATTTTGTCAAGGCGGATCTGTTATTTTATCGTCAAGTGAAACATTTGGAAATAATTGGAGCACAGGTGAAACAAGTCAATCAATAACAGTATCATCAGCCGGAAGCTACACAGTGACTGTTGGATCAGCAGGTTGTTCTGCAACATCTAATCCAATTACTGTAACACTTACTTCGCCATCAACCCCAACAATTTCTGCGAATGGACCAACTTCATTTTGTCCAGGAGGTAGCGTGGTATTAACTTCGAGTGCTGCAACAGACAATTTATGGAGTACGGGAGAAAATACACAAGCAATTACAGTCTCTTCAGCAGGTAGCTATACCGTTACAACTGGCACAAGTGGCTGCACTGCCACCTCTTCTCCGGTAACCGTTTCAGTTTTGGCCACAAGTACACCGACAATTTCAGCAGTTGGATCAACAACACTGTGTCAAGGTGAAAGTGTTGTTTTAACATCCAGTTCAACAGTCGGAAACACATGGAGTACAGGTGAAACGAGCCAATCAATAAATGTAACTGCTGCCGGAACCTATAGCGTAACTGTTGATAATAATGGTTGTTCGGCATCATCAGCAGCAACGACTGTAACGGTCTCTTCACCTAGCAATCCTGTTATAACCAGCAGCGGATCAACAACGATTTGTGCGGGAAGCAGTGTCACATTGTCCTCGAGTCAAGCTACTGGAAATTTATGGAGCACTGGTGCAACAAGCCAATCAATTATAGTCAATAGTGCAGGGACTTATCTTCTTACAACTACGACTGGTGGATGTACTTCAACCTCCTCGCCAATCCAAGTGACCGTTCAACCTACACCAACTGCTACTTTTTCTGCAGATGTTCAATCAGGATGCGTTCCCTTGACCGTTAATTTTAGTGGACCCGCAGATGGAGTCAACTGCACATATACAATCGATGGCGGAATTCCTCTCAATGGCTGTAACACTAGTTACACATTTGCTCAACCGGGGTGTTATGACATTACATTCACGTCTACAATTAACGGCTGTTCAGCAACTGGAATACAAACGAACATGATTTGCGTCGACGCACCACCGACAGCTTATTTTATTGAAAATCCAACGATTTTCACCTACGATGCTGAAAACATATCCTTCACCAATTTGTCTCAAAATGCAATCAGTTATTCATGGGATTTTGGTGACGGCACTAATTCTTCGACTACCAATCCAATGCATTTATTCTCTGATACGTACAATGGATATTCTGTAACACTTACAGCCACTTCAGCATCGGGCTGCACGAGCCAGTATTCTGTTGCCATTGCGTATGACGATGACCAACTGATCTTTTATGTTCCGAATGCATTTACACCAGACAATGACCTGTACAATCAAACGTTTCAACCTGTTTTTACTTCAGGATACGATCCTTCTGATTATTTATTGCAGATTTACAACCGTTGGGGAGAAGTAATATTTGAGTCAAAAAACACTGCAATCGGTTGGGATGGCTCCTATGGCAAAAACAATGAAATTCCTTTTGTAAAAGATGACGTTTACACTTGGAAAATAAATTTTAAAACAAGCAAAAACGACGAGCGCAAAGACTTTATAGGTCATGTCACATTGATTCGATAGATTATTGCTGCGTTTTGCCTATCATTGCATTAATAGTATGATAATTCAATTTTTCTTAAAAACGAATAGGACAAGAATTTTCACTAATTGGGGATGTAGCTCAGTTGGCTAGAGCGCTTGACTGGCAGTCAAGAGGTCGTGGGTTCGAATCCCATCTTCTCCACTTTCATAATTTCAAAATAAATCAAAACCCTTTGAATTTAAATTTTTACGATATATTCTAATTTTAGGATTTTCATGATGAAATAAAAAACCCACCTGTTCTATCATGACATATTATGTGAGTTCCATAAAAAAAAATAAAAGGAACGAAACTGAGCCTTCTGAATTGTTTTTCCAATAAACAATCATAAAATGAACATCTTATCCACTAAGTTTTAAATTCTATTCTCACTCACCCAAACTGTTAAAGTGATTAAGCAATTTTTAAATGGCTGTGCATTGGATCTATTTTAACACATACAAGTAAAAAATGTGCATTATCTTTTTATTAAATCATATTGTTAAAGATGAATATTTGACCAATAAAATAATGAGTAATATGGTCAATAGATTCACTTTACATAAAAATGGGAGAATTAATTTGTTAATTAATTCTACAGGCATGATTGATTGACCTAAAAAACCTTCGTGGTTTAATCCCATATAATGAATACATTTGATTTTCAAAAATTTAACATCTAGATATGAAGATAATTTGTTCAATTTTAATTCTATCATTTTATGGTCTTTGTCAAGCTCAAATCGTCAATATTCCCGATGTAAACTTTAAGAATTTTCTTCTTAGTGGCTATGATTCTAATAATGATAATGAAATACAATTTTCAGAAGCAAATTCTGTAAATGGATTAATGTATATTGCTGGTTTAGGAATATCTAATATGAATGGTATTGAAGCTTTTACAAATATTGATGAGCTTTATTGTCATAATAATCAAATAACCTCTCTCGATTTATCCGCAAATACAGACCTCACATTGGTTTGGTGTCGAAATAATCAAATCACAAATCTGAATGTTGCTGGAATTTCGACGCTAACCGATTTGGATTGTTCAATGAACCAATTGACAACTTTAAATGTATCAAACAATCCATCTTTGGAGGATTTAAATTGCGCGGTAAATCTTCTGACATCAATAAACGTCTCATCTAATCCTGCATTAATTCATTTGAAATGCGGGTCCAATCAATTGTCGAGTCTTAATGTTTCTGGAAATTCTCTTCTATGGGCTTTAAGTTGTGATTATAATCAAATTTCCAATTTGGTTCTTCCGCTGGCATCTAATGTATTTAAATATTTAACTTGTTATCATAATCTATTAACGAATATCAATGTTGCATCTTATTTTAATCTCGAAGAACTCTATTGCTATGAAAATCAATTAACGAACTTAGACCTATCAAATAATACCATGTTAATTGTATTAGAATGCGAGTATAATCAATTGACATCTTTAAATTTATCTTCAAATCATTCTCTTGTCTGGTTAGACTGTTCATTCAATCTATTAAATAGTCTTGTTTTTCCTTCAACCATCTCTTTGACCACTGCTTATTGTCAGAATAATCAATTGGTTAGTTTGAGTGTTCCACCAAATAATAATTTACAATCCTTGGATTGTAATCATAATAACATGACGAATATCAATGTATCAGGAAATACTGCACTTGGATATTTGGATTGTAGTGATAATCAGTTGACAATATTGAATATTTTCGGTGACACCAATTTATCTAATCTGCTGTGTCATCATAATCAACTTGCCGATCTCGATCTTTCGTCTAACATAAATTTAACGAATCTAGATTGTAAAAATAATCAACTAGCTAGTTTAGATATTACAGCCAATGTTGATTTACTCCAGATATATTGTGAAAACAATCAGTTAACTAGTTTAAATGTGTCATCTAATGTTGCCCTTTATTGGCTTGGTTGTATTAATAATCAATTGACAAACTTGAATGTTCAAAATGGAAATAATGTTGGTATGGGACTTTGTACATTGAATAATCCAAACTTATTCTGCATTCAAGTAGATGATTCTGCCTACTCTGCTGACAATTGGACATCTTGTACTGATCCTTGGTCCGAATTTAACTTGAACTGCGGCACTGATATCGTTGGTAGGATTAAAGATGTTGACTTAAATTTTTCTACTGGAAATCTTGACTTCGCAAATTGTGAAGGTTGCATAGTTGAGTTGTATCAAGGGAGTAGTTTACTCGACACTCAAACAACAACTGTTACAGGGGCCTTTAATTTTATAGGGCTTGGGGGAAGTGATTATAAAATAATCGCTAAAAAAACAATTGGTTCTACAACCGCTCAAGTTACTCGTCTCAACGTTGATCCGGGGGATGTTTTAACTGATTTAAAAATACCTTGTTCCCTAGTAATTCTAACAAATAAGATAATAGACTCACTTGAGTCAAGAATATTTACGTCTAGTTTGTTTTATAATTTTACCAATGTTGACATCAATACCACTGGATATGATGAGATCCCAATTCGTAATTACACAAATAATTGCCTGAATATTCAAACCAGCAATGAAAATGTTGTAAACTCACTGAGTCGACTTTATTTAGCACAAAATGCCT
>CAISOQ010000370.1 GCA_903887095.1 uncultured Flavobacteriia bacterium | reverse complement strand
GTCATTGACGTCGTACCTGGTGATGATATTTTTAAATTGAAACAAACCATATCCTCCAAAAATATGAGGCTCGCCTTTGTATAGAAAAAAGGTGCCGTCGAATTGATTGGCATGGTGCAAAGAACGATCGTGCCGTTTTACAGTATCGTTTTTTAAAACATAGACCATTCCACACCCCTTGTCTACAAAAAAGATCTCTGATCCTTTCTCGTGCAGCAAGTTGTAAATAGATAAAAATCGTGCAAAAGGTTCTTCCAGTTCAAAAGTGAGTGGGCGAAAGTCCCAAGTTTTTGTTTTTTCATTGTACTCATGGCAACCCGTTGAATCGTCAATGACTGTAAATTTTTCGCGCTGGTAATTATAAAAGATATACGGGATCTCTTCTTTGGATGTATATTCCGTCTGACCGAAGCAAAAAAATACATCAATTAAAAACAGTAAGACGAATAGGGTTCTCTTCATAGATTACCCACAAAAGTATATTCTAGAAGTGCAATTGTAAATAGGGGTTTACCCTAAATCGAGTGATTCCCCTAATTTCCCCTTTTTGAAAAAAAGCTCTTTTTGTTGCTCACAATAATCCAACTAGCGTTTCTTTCTGCTGGAAAAAACCGTAACATCTCATCGCTTTCGATGAGCAAAGTTTTCGTTGTTACAAACTAAGAGGCAGTGATTCATTTGAATGCAAGATTAGTTATTCAACCTTCCGAAAAACAGCTACTGACCACTCATTGATGCTGGTAGCATCTACCATTCTGATTTTTAGTCCTGCGTTTACACCTGTTGTTAGACCGTGTAATACCTGAACATTGCACACTATTTGATAAGTTTGAATCTTTGCGTACCGAAGTTGTTTGTTTTTGAACATTCCAATTCCAGCAGGAGGTGCACGTTGTTCTTTCAATCTTCGTTTCAAGTTGATCGTCAACGGATGCAAACAAATCCAGACCGGTAAGTTTTTCCAAGCTGTCAATTGTAATGGTATAGTCATACAAGCTTCCCTGTAATTTCCGATTTTCCATTACAAATCCGATTGCTTTGGAGTCTTTTCCATGAAAATAGAATACTGCCTTAAAGTAATAGTTCGGCACTGCTACCTGATCTGGGCCAATGAATTGCAAGTTTCCCGAAAGTATAGGGCCGGTCACAACGTAAATTGTGTCTAGTTCCATTGCCCAGCTGCGCACTTGCTCTTCAAGTCGTTTCCAGATTCCTCGATTAAATGCCGGCACTTGTGGACTCATATTGCTGTAATAAAAAGATTCGGCCATCGTTTTCGCTGACCAACCCATGTCTGAAGCGGGCGCAAGGTGACCACGATCGTATCCCGAATTGCGGTAGTCCCTATCCGAGGCACTGCCAGAAGGTATAGTAGGATCAGTTATGAATTTATTCGTGCGTTCGAACTGTTTTATCGTTTCGGCAGCTGTTAACTGGTAAGCCACCCAACGGGCCTGTTCATTTTTTTCATCATACTGAAGGGTATATCCTTCATGCTTTGTGAGTAATGAAGATGGGCACGCGGGTAATTCATAAGCAACTTTAAGATCGGCTGCAATGAAATTTTCGTGCAAGGTATCCGAAATCTCAACGGATGGTTGTAAAATTTGCTCTTTTGAATTTACTCTTACAGGAGCTGTTTTTGAAGAGGAAGTTTCAGCCTTTTTGGGCGCATACGTTTTTACGATCAGGAGTGAAATTACGCATGCAACAATGGCGACGATAAGAATTTTTAAAAAACGGTTTTTCATATTTAACTAATTTGTCTTTTAAAGGTCATATGGAATACGCCATGTTATTTTCATTTGTGCTTGCGCGAAGCATTTGCATGGCTATTTCATGCTTCTATTTTTACACCCACACCTTTGCGCCTTCTGAGCAATTCTGACAAATGTCAATTTTGTTGCGGCCCGTGAGGACAGGTTTTTGAAAAGAATCCTACTTTCCTAAAACAAAATTCAGGTAATTTTCATTATGAATAACTTCAAATGTTGCTGAAGGGTAATTGTTTTTCCACGCTAAAGGTATTTTGACTTTATTCATCTTCCATTTAAACTCAAATGCTGACAAATCTATTCCTGATTCTTCAATCAAGTCAATCTCTTGTTGATCGTAAGTTCGCCAGAAATAGGTGTTTACGCGTCTTTTAAGGCATGCGTTTACTTTCATACGCTCGGCCATTAAATAATTTTCCCACAATTGACCTTGATCGTTTCGTAAATTAAGCGGATTATAATTTCTGATTAAAGCATTTCGAATACCGTTGTCGTAGAAATACCATCTATTTGATTTACTGATTTCCTTTCTTAAATTCCGACTGAATCCTTTTACCGGATAAATGATGAATACTTTCGAAAGAAGATCCAAGTAGGATTCAATTGTATTTCTGCTGATTCCTTTTAGATTGATGGCAAGCTCGTCTAAACTTACTTCGTTGCCAATTTGAAATGCAATTAATCTCAGTAGATCGATGATCTTATCCGCCTTTTTAATTCCTTCATAAGCAAGAATATCTTTCAGTAAATAGCTGCTTACAATCCCCTCTAAATAGTCGATTTTTTCTTCATTATCTGAAAAATTTAAAAGTTCCGGGTATGATCCGAAAATTAATCTCTGTTCTAGTTTTGAAAAAGTTTCAACGGTGTTTTCTTGCGTTTGATACTCAATTTGTGCCAAGGGAAAGAGCTGAATAACGTGTGATCTGCCCACCAACGGTTGACCTAATTTGTTGTTTAATTCAAACATGGACGAACCAGTTACGATTACATGCACATCGGGCATTTCATCAACAAGCAATTTTAACTTTCCGCCGATATCAGGTATATTTTGTGCTTCATCGATAAATAAAAACTTTGCTGAACCGAGGAGAAGTTTAAAATTCTCAACGGAACGTTCTGCCATCCTATCAATGGTTCTTTGATCTTCACCATTTAAAAATAGGGTTTGTGCCTCAGGCAATTTTGAGGCTATTTGCTTTAACAAATGTGTTTTTCCAACTCTTCTGGCTCCAAGCAGTATAAGAACTCTTCCGGGTTTTATTTGACCTTGAAACTCACGGTAAATAGCTCTTTCAATCATTTTCATCTTTATTCCTTTTCTCAAAGTTACTTAAAAAGCAAACTCAATATAATTTATTTAGCTAAAAAACTTCAGTACAATGATGTAATTTAGCTAAAAAACTTCAATACAATAACGTAATTTAGCTAAAAAACTTCAATTGGATAGACTAAAACGACCAAGTAAACAGTTGATAAAAGTAAAATGTGTTCGTTGCGGTAGTTGGGATTTCCCCATTTTTAGGGTGGTTTTAGCTACGCTGCTACTTCGTGGTCTTGGACCTACACCCACACCTTTGCGCCTTCTGAGCAATTCTGACATATGTCAATTTTGTTGCGGCCCGTGAGGACAGCTTTTCGAAAAGCACGGTAGGTGTTACTTTTCCAAATGGAGGAGAAATCTGAATTTTCTATACTGCCCAGTACATGTTGTGCATCTTTGTCAAAACAACAAGGTACTACTTTCCCATCCCACGTGAGCACGCTGCCCGACCACATGCGCCAACAATGATTACCTGTTTTGTATTTCAGTTTGTAGGTGCCATCAGCTTGCAATTTGTAGCGAGCGTATGTTTCGTTTTCGGGCATGAGTGAATGACCATTTTTGTAATCATAGAGCTGGGCTGTTTTGATCCGAACTTCATCAACGCCTAATTCTTTTCCAAGTGAAAAAACGGCTGGTATTTCATGCTCGTTCGGTTTAACGGCCAAAAACTGAAAGATCAGGGTTGGTGAATTAGATTTTAGCTCCTTCTTAGCCGCCACAAGCAATTTCGTTGCATCAATCACTTTGCTAAGCTGACCATTAACGCGGTAATTTTCATACGTTTCTTGCGTCAAACCATCAATAGAAATGATCAGTCGATCCAATCCAGATTGCACAATCTCTTTTGCCTTTTCAACATCGATAAAATGTGCATTGGTGGAAGTAGCGGTGTAGACATTGTGTTTTTTTGCTTGACGAATGAGTTCTAAAAATTGTGGATGCAAAAATGGTTCGCCTTGAAAGTAATAGTTGATGTAAAAAACGCTTCTTGAAACTTGTTGCAGCATGCGCGCATGCAGATCGAGATCCAGTTTGCCAGTCGGTCGCGTGAATTGTTTCAAACCACTCGGACATTCCGGACATCCTAAATTACACGCCGTAGTTGGTTCTATAGAAAGTGAAAAAGGCTTCCCCCATAAAATTGGAGTCTTTGTGATGCGCGAAAAAGAATAGGATAGTTTAAGTGCAATGAGGTTGTATGCGCGGTAAAGCGAAATCACCCGGAGTATGCTAAACGTATCTTTCCAATTAGACATATTTCAAATGTAGGGGTAATTCTTCATTGTCTTTCAAACAATTATTTCTAATCAGGCTTACTCTTCTAACTCTTAACAACCTAACTTTGTATTATGAAGAAATATCTACTTGCTTTTATAACGCTTATTGTTTTCAGCTGTTCATTTGCACAAAACACTTATTTGATAAAAGATAAAATTTTACTTGAAGTTATTCCTTTCGTGAAGGTGAAGCCCAATGTAGGCAATCCTTTTTTAGCAGATATTGATGGTATTATTTCGTTGGATCAAAACGCTTCGCAATTAGAATTGCACGTAAACGGTTATCGTGATACCATGATTAACTTGGGCGATTTGTCAAAAAACACCATCTTCTTGACACCTTTGGTAAAAGAGATCCTGGAGATAAAAGTAACGGCGGGAGAAAATCCGGCGCATCGTATTATAGATCTCGCCATTCAGAATAGAAAAAAGAACAATCCAACGGACAATGATGCCTTTAAATATGATTCATACAGTAAATTCATTTTTGATGCCAACAGGGATGAACTAAGTAAAATTGCAGATAGTACAAGCGATAGCACGCTTCTAAGCATGAAGAAATTCTTCGATGAACAGCATTTATTTTTAATGGAAAGTGCTTCCACCCGAACGTTTATTCCGCCATCACGCGACAAAGAAGAAATTACTGCCTACAAAGTATCAGGGTTCACAGATCCAATGTTTTCGACCTTTGCCAATGAGATGCAATCCTTTAGTTTTTATGAAAATCAATTTCAATTACTCGGTAAAACATATATCAATCCAATTGCATTGGGTGGTACAAAGCGCTATTTATTCATTTTGGAAGATACCACTATTGTAAATCAAGACACCACTTTCACCATTTTTTACCGCCCACGAAAAGGAAGGAATTTCGAAGGAATGACAGGTCGCTTGTACATCAATACAAATGGGTACGCTATTGAAAAAGTAACTGCTGCGCCGTATGAAGATACCACAGGAATGTTGGCGAAGATTATTCAGGAATACGCCTTTATCGGCAACAAAAAATGGTTTCCCGCCAAATTGAGTACTCAAATAACTTTCGGCTTCGGGATGTCCGTCAATGGATTGCAGGTGGAAGGAAAAGGAAATACCTACATCAAAAATGTTCAGTTGAATCCGGAAGGTCTGAAGAAAAGAAACTTCGACAACGTAACCGTTACCACCAATGAAAATGCTGGCGAAGTCAAGGACAATGTGTGGGATTCTCTGCGGGTTTTTGAAATCACAGATCTCGAAAAACGCACCTATCAAAAAATTGATAGTTTATCAAAAGCGGAAAAATTTGACAAGAAATTAGTTGCTCTGGCAGCTTTAGCTGAAGGAAAACTTCCACTTGGCAAGTTGAACTTAGATCTTGAACGCGTATTGCGATATAACCTTTATGAGAAATACAGATTAGGCTTGGGCCTGGAAACATCCAAGAAATTAATGAAATCGGCACTTATTGGGGGCTATTTCGCTTATGGAACGCGTGACAAGGATTTCAAATATGGGGGCTATTCCACTGTTTGGATCAACAAGAAAAATGGAGTAAAATTAAATTTTCGTTACCAACAGGATGTCATCGAACGCGGAGGCTATTCGTTTCAAAAGGATGGATTTACATTGAATTCAACAGCGATTTCCAGGGAGTTTTTTATTCAGAACATGGACAAACAAAGATTGGCTGAAGTATCCCTATCAGGGAATATCAAATCAAACATGAAAATAACCTTGATTGGAAATTACCAGCGTTTGTGGTTCACGGAAGGTTACGCCTATAACTACACCAGCAACACGCCAGCAATTCAAACAGATATAGCTGAAACAGCTGTTGAGTTTACATGGAACATTCGCGAAAAAGTCATGCAACTCGGAAATCAACGTGTTTCAAAAGGAACAAAATGGCCCAAGATTCAATTCAAAGCAGCGCATGGTTGGAATGGATGGTTTGCGGCAACTAATGAATACTTGCGTTTGAATGCTGAAATTCAACAAGACATTTCAATTCGAGGCTTGGGTAAATTAACATGGACCTTGACTGGCGGACAAACGATTGGTGATGTGCCACTTCTATTGATGCAAAATGGCAATGGTACGGGGCGTAATTGGAATCTTTCTGTCGCGAATACTTTTGAAACGATGAAACCATCTGAATTCTTCAATTCCAAGCAGGCAGCGTTTTATTTACGAATGAATTTCAATGCATTCAAAACCAAAGCAAAATGGAATGAACCTCAGATAGGCCTTCATCATGCAGCAGGTTATGGTGAAATGGCCGATAAAACGTTGCATTCAGTCTCATTTCGATCCATGGATAAAGGATTTTATGAAGCAGGAATCTATCTCAATAATTTATTTACAAATGGTATTTCAGGCTTTGGTATAGGTAGCTTTTACCGCTATGGTTATTATGCCGATGGAGATTGGAAGAAAAATATTGTGCCGAAGATTTGTTTGACAGTTACTATGTAAGAGGGATTCAAGAACGTTCAAGAGGTTCAATAGTTCAAAAGTTCAAGACCGTTCAATAGTTCAATCCTTATCGGAGCAAGTTCACATGGCCGGTGAGAATTTGCCAGTATTCAGGTTGATCACAAGAAATGTATTTTAGCACATACGTATACGTTCCTTCTTGCATCAGTCGATCTTGGTAACTGCCATCCCATCCGTAAGCTGGGTCGGTTGTTTGATAAAGAAGTTGCCCCCATTTGTTATAGATGTTTAATTCCCATCCAAACACCTCTAATCCAAACAAGCCATTGAATTCGTTGTTGAATTCATTTCCGTCCGGGGTAAATGTATTTGGCAAATAAATAGAAAAAGGTTCAACAATTAGCTTTTGAAAGCTAGTGTCTTTGCATCCAAACTCATTCGTTGCAATTTGATACGGCCAAAGTGTACCACTTGATTGGTAATTGTGCACAGGAAACTGCTCTGTTGTAAAAGAAGTGCTGTCATCAAACCAATAGAAGAACTCAGTAGCACCTTGAGATTGGTCCGTAAAAGTAATTGCTGCATTACAAATATCCGTTATGGCAGGATCAATAGAAAATTTTGAAACTGGTGAAGGGTGAATTGTAATATAATCTTGTTTCAAGAGATAAAGCGTGTCAATACAACCCTCGGTTGTGTATACTTCCAGCCCAACACTGTAGCTTCCAACCGCATCATACACATGGACAGGATTTGCTGAAAAGGAGGAGTCGCCATCGCCAAATGTCCAGGTGTAATACAAAGGCGAATCGGCCTGACTTAAATTCTGAAATTGCACCGTCGCAGGAACACAACGCAGTCCGGGAACATCAACAAAATCAATAGTTGGAACGCGGTAAATGAAAATAGAACTTGTCGCTGTTTCGTAGCAATTGTCGAACCATGCTGTGAGCGTTATAGTGTGATCACCAGGTGAATCAAAAACCACATTGTTGACATCCAAATCCGGTGATGTTTGAATGGAAGCACTCGGTCCAAAATCCCATTCATATTGCGTGAAACTCGGACCAGTCATTGTGCCGTCAAACCAAAAACTATTGTCTGTTATACAAATAGAGTCATTGTGCGTAAATGAAATCGTCAATAATTCGTTGACAGTGATTTGTTCTTCAGTTGTGTCAACACACACACCATTTGAACTGCCAATTAACGTAACGTTGTATGTCCCACCAGCTGGAAATGTATAGGTGGGTAAAACCGAACTACTCGTATCCATGGTACTATTTGTCACTCCAAAATCCCATTGATAAATGGCTGCATTGGATGAGTTGTTGCCAAAACTTACTGTTAGACCATCACATTCATACCCCACAGGTAAAATGATCGATGCTGTTGGCTCGCTGAAAATATAGATCGAATCGGTAAATGTTGCAGTACAAGAACTGTTTTCCGCCTCCAAAGTAATTGGGATAAAGCCGGAGGTGTTAAAAGAAACGTTATTGACATTTTGCGTTGATGCCGAAGAAGTTGAAGCATTTGGACCAAAATCCCACGCATAGGAACTCGCTGCGCCTCCCACTGTTTGGCTCACAAAATCAAGGCTGTTTCCAACTATACACACAGAATCTTGGGTAGTAAATGAAACACTAAATTCATTGTTTACCGTCACTGTCATGCGGGCCGTATCTGTACATGGTTCACCGGGGTTAACGACTAAAGTTGCCTGATACGTGCCTGGAGCGGGGTACGTATAACTTGGTTCAAATGTGCTACTCACATCCGTAGAAATGCCGTTTACACCAAAATCCCATTGGTAAACTGTACCACCGTATGAATTGTTCTCAAAGTTGACGGTCAAACCTTGGCAGTAGGAGACAAATGAGGCAAGGTCTTCCTGGATTGGAAGTTGGGCAGACAATGTAATGTTACAATTCAGCACTCTGAAAAGGAAGTCACGAATCGTTTGTCCGATTAACACACCATTTCGATATTCTTGCACGCGTATTCCGACAACAAACAATCCCAATGCGTTTGGCGTGGCTGTTAGCAAACCTGTGCTTGAATTTATTGAGATTGGTGAACTGGCTCCAAGGGGAGTAGTCGTTGTATATCCAGTGGCCCAAGTGACAGGAAAATAGGGCGGAGGTGGCGCGGGAATGGGTGCTGGAGTAACCGCATCAGCTCCCGAGAAGGGAATAACGAGAGAATACACCAATTGGTCTCCGTCAGGATCTGTGGCAGAATGATCGAAAATAAGTTCGTCGTTGTTACAAAGAAGAAGGGGAGGATAATTTGTAAAGCGAGGACTGCTGTTTTGGGTTGCTCCCGTTTCCGATCCAGGGACATTCGTGGTGAGTGTCAAACCAGTATTATCGGGTGATGACAAATTACTGATGGCAGGACCCCTGCAACACCGCTGATAGGTAATTGTATACCCCCCTTGGATTGGCGGAAGTGAAATAACAGCTATGTAAACTGCCTTTTCGATACAAACCCCACCGGGTGCCGTTCCACATGGATTGTTAAATGTTACTGGTAGGATAACGCTACCGGGAAAAGGAACGGAAATTTGTTGGATCGGACTTGAACTACCATTCGTATAAACTGCCAAAGGCAATGGGTCATCGAAGGCTGCACCAGTGGAGGCGCAGTCGCGGTAGATTGTAATGTAAAAACGATAATTATTACCACCCAGATAATCGTAATAGATATCCCCTCCAACGATGTGTGAAGCCCTCAGCGAAAAGCTGAAAATCAGTAAGGTAAAGAATAAAAAAGTCTTCATCCGGTTTTCAAGACGCAAAATTAACGCAAATGTTGTTCCAAAGAATGATTTTAATCCTTGTATACGGAATAAATACTCACTTTGTAATTGAAATTGAGTTCTTTGGTAATTTTCGAACCATCAACGACTTTGCCGTTTGAATCCGTTTTGGCGAAATAAACAGGAGGTGCCAATGCCATTTCATATGCCATTTGCGTGTAATAGGCTTTTTTTGATGGGTGCTCTGGCGCACATATATTGTAAGTGACATTGGTTTTATTAGCTGATATAATAGTTTTTACAGCTTCGATAATGTCCGTTAATTGAACCAAATTGACTGGATGTTCTCCATTTTCAATTTCTCTTCCACTTAGAAAACGAACAGGGTGACGATTGGGGCCAATTAAACCTGCCAAACGAAGAATTATATAGGGATTCCCAGAATTTCGAATTGCCTCTTCAGCAAGGTAAACAATATGGTCGGGGATTATTTCTGCTTCTTCATTTAATGTTGACACTATATTTGGATAAACACCTGTAGAGCTTGTAAAAATTATTTTGACTCCAGCATCGAGTTGATTGATTAGTGCTTTTATTTGATCTGCGTAATCCTTTGCACCTTTTGGAGGAAAGCAAATAATTACCCAATCAGCTTGTTTAACAATTTGAGGAAGTTCAGAGTTATTGACGCTGTCATAGATGAAGGGTTCTATGTTTGCATTTTTCAGCTCAGAAAATCGATTTTCTACTCGGAGAGACCCTAAAATAGTTGATGAATTTTTTGCCAATTCCCTTGCCAAAGGAAAACCCAACCATCCGCAACCAATAACAGCTATTTTCATTGAGGGCTAAAGTTAAAAATAGCTTTGATTTTTTGGTTTCTTTTTTTCAATACCCACGAACATCTTCTTAGGCTATCTGTTAAATTTGCATCATGCAGTTTTCAAAGTCGTTTGTGCGTTTCAATTGGATCACTTTGATCTTTATCTATTTGGTCGTCGTTGCTGGAAGTTTTGTTCGGATAACAGGAAGCGGAATGGGATGTCCTGATTG
>CAISOQ010000369.1 GCA_903887095.1 uncultured Flavobacteriia bacterium | reverse complement strand
CTATTGAGCTGACATTTTTTGAGCTTGATTCCATGGATATCAATTACCGCATTTTACAATTTCAACGCTGGTCTGATGAGTTCATTAGCAGCTACTATTATTTAAAGAACGTAAAACCAATTGAATTTGCATCACAACTTGATGCGTTTAAATCATCTGTGGACAGCACCTATCATTTGAACGACACATTGAACAAGTCGCAGAATGAGCCTCAAAAGTTTTTCAATACGTTTGTTCGGTTTTCAATTGCCTCGATTGATAATATTCAGTTTGCTGCTGAACGAAATCGCTATGAAAAGCATGATTTTTACATCAAGCACTCCCCTGTTTCATATCGCAATGATGCATATATGGAATACATCAAGGCATTTTATGAAAAGATGATTCCACGTTTGTCCATGGAAACAAATAACCGTGTTTATCTGGGACTTTTAAAAAGTAGTCCAACACTGATTATGAAAGCATTGGGGAGCGAATATACTTTAATCAACATGCGAATTCGGGAAATGGTCATGATCAAGGCCTTATCTGAAGAATTCTATTCAAAAGATTTTCCTCAGACAAATATTCTGACTGTTTTGGACAGCGTTGCGAATCACAGTTTATTTGAAGCAAATGCTGTTATAGCTAAAAACATGATCAATCGTTTGACGGAGCTATCTGTTGGAGGCAAGGCACCTGACTTCGTTCTGAAAACAGACAAGGGAGAAACGCTGACACTTGGCTCACTGCCTAAAAAACATGTTTACATTCATTTCTACGATCCCTCAAGCCAAAAAAACACGATTGAACTTGAACCTTTGATTAAACTTTATAACACTTACAAAGATGATGTTACCTTCATAACTGTATATCCGGAAAATGCTTATTCAGCATCCGATACAGTCAAATTTTTAAACACAATTCCTTGGACCAAATGTAAAACCGACAAAACAAATCCAATTTGGAAAAATTACAAGGTCAGCACCTACCCGACCTATGTATTATTGGATGGATACGGTTATATTGTAGGAGCTCCTGCACTGACACCCATGCCTGATGGACAATACCAAACCATCGACAAGACTTTTTTCTTTATTCAACGCACGAACAAAGAAATGCGTGAAAGAGACCGGTGAAGGGAAAGGGGGAAAAAGTTCAAATTGTTCAATTCGTTCAATTCGTTCAATAGTTCAATATGTTCAAATCTTTTGTCTTGAAGGTTCAAATTGTTCAAGAGATTAGATTGTAAAATTTACCACTAGGTCGCAAGGAAAATCTGATTTCTAGGTTGATTTCAAGGCACAAATTCAGAAAAAGCCGATGGCTTTTGTTCGGAACGAAGAATGATTTTATTATTGCCAAAAGATCTCTTTGTGACTTATGGAGGATATGCGTTTTTGATAAAAAGGTGTCTTTGTGGTGAAAAGGATTTCAAGTTTGTAATGCTTGACAAACGTGGTGGTGCTTTTTCAAGACTTATTCCTAATTTTACGGAAATTCCATTTTTGACATGCGATTCAACCTATCAGAAATCAACGAACTCATTCGTAATAGAAGAACCATCTACCCCGAACAATTCAGTGATCGAAAAGTCCATCGGGAACAAATAGAAGTAATTTTGAACAACGCACAATGGGCTCCAACACATGGGAATACACAACCATGGCGATTTCAAGTTTTTACGGAAGAAAGCAGACAACGCCTCAGTGATTTTATGGGGCAAACCTACCTTGATATTACTCCAAAAGAACAGCAGAACGATATGAAGTTGGTAAAAATGATTACTCGACCGATGAAATCTTCCGTTGTAATTGCAGTTTCCATGGAGCGACAGCCAGAAGAGAAGATTCTGGAACTTGAAGAGATCGAAGCGGTGGCTTGTGCCATTCAAAACATGCATTTAACCTGCACAGCCTATGGTTTAGGAGGATTCTGGTCAACGCCAAAGCTCATTTATCATGAAAAAATGAATGAATTTTTAGGTCTCGGTGAAAAAGACAAATGCCTTGGTTTGTTTTACATCGGATACCCTTCTATCGACTGGCCTGCAGCGCACCGGAAACCAATTGAATACACAACAAAGTGGTTTGAAAAATAACGCAATTAATATCCCACTCATTCGTTAAATATCCTTTGACAACGGATAATTGTAGATTCAAACTATCTTCGCACCAATGAACAGATTGCTCCTGCTGGTTTTTCTCTTATCATCGATTTATTCTTTTTCGCAAAAGAAATCGAGTAAGCGTGAGCGATTCCCATCTTATTTCGGTATTCAAGTTAGACCTGTTTTTCCAACACGATTTATCGGAGAGCCCATCACGACATTAAATTCAAATGAATTTTCCACTACCATCACGCAAAAGATTGGTTATTCATTTGGTGGAACTGTTCGAGCAGGATTAACGCGTCTATTAGCATTTGAAACAGGAATCAACTTTACACAGCGTCAATTCGGCGTTAGCATGTCGGTAGTCGACTCTAATGTGTCAGCTACGAATGATTTGACGTTCATCTGTTACGATATTCCGCTTAATGGATTGGTATATGTGCAGCTGAGCAAGCAATTTTACATGAATGCTTCTTTGGGTGCAGCACTCACCTTCAAACCAACAGACGTTGGAATAATCACATTGCCCGGAGGAGCGTTTACTTTTACACATACTGGTTATGCACAAAGGAAAGGCGGCATCGATCTCAACGCTAATTTTGGTTTTGAATTTCGAACTGAAGAAAAAGGCTTCTTTTACCTCGGCGGATCCGCCAGAGTGCCGTTTGCACCAGTATTTGAATTGATTGCCCAATACAAATACGAAGGCTATAAAAATACCGTAAGGGGAAATATTGATGGCTCATTTCTTTCCATTGATTTCAAGTATTTCTTTCCAATTATCAACAACAAAGGACAACAATTTCAAAATGGACCCATTGAATAATCGTGCGATTGAAATAGATGCAATCGTTGAAAAACTGCAACTACTTCCCCACCCTGAAGGGGGATTTTACAATGAGGTGTATCGGTCTGAAGAAATAATTGAAGACCGCGAAAGGAATCTATTTACATCGATCTATTTCCTTTTGACTTCGGAGAATATTTCAAAATTTCACCGCATTAAAAGTGATGAATTATGGTATTTCCACAGTGGAAGTCCACTCATCGTGCACACACTAGATGCAAATGGCTATTCGCAACACCTCGTAGGAAACGATCTAGCGGCGGGACAACAACCACAATTATTGGTTCCCAAAAACACTATTTTTGGATCAAGCGTGTTAGAAAACAATAGTTATTCCCTTGTTTCGTGCGCCGTTGCACCAGGATTTGATTTCAGGGATTTTGAATTGTTTTCCTCTGAAGAATTACTGAAAGATTTCCCTGAACACAAGGAAATTATCGATCAATTAACTTGATTAGATCCTTTTCATGCACTAAAGTCACCCAAAGACTAATCTTGCCATCATCCATTCTTGGGTAAATGGGGCGAATTACACCATCCACAGCTGAAATATTCAGGTAATCACCAAAGAATTTTTCTGCCACTGGAACAAATGGTTTGTCTGAAATACGGACATCCTGAAATGTTTGACCACCATCTGCTGATCTCGTTAAGTAAACATCGGTTGCATTGTCAGCGTGGTTCCTTCGGTCGTAGTATACGAAGTACAAATTTCCGTTGCTTTGATCGATGGTCATCCAGGTGAAAAATTGATGTCTTTGAGAGGAATCCTGATTAACTTTTATTGCTTTCGACCAGGATTTTCCGCCATCTTTCGAAACAGACAACCATGAATCTGTATCTTTCTTCCCATTTCGCTGATCACACCAATTCAAATACAGCGTTCCTCTGTTGGGTCCATTGCTTAAATCCGAAACTAAAATCGGTAATCCATTGGCACGATTCATTCCAGGAATGTCAAGATCCCAACCTTCAATTTGCACATCAACAAATTGTTCGGCAGGAAGCCATTTTTTACCGCCATCCTTTGAAACTTGCATCACCAACCCTTTTGGTCCCGACCATGTCACGTAAATCTCACCATTTGGTCCAACCGCCGGAACGGCACCTTCGACTGTATTGTCGCTATCCACGCAATCCCCTGCGTATTTTGAAATGCGCAATGGATCAGACCATGTTTTTCCCTGATCTGAAGATTTTGAGAATACGATAATGGAAGAATCTTTTGGATCCTGAGAATCGTATTTATCGAACTGTGTCCAAGTCATGTAAATCTCATTTGTCATCGGATTCAATACTGTCCAATGTTTGTCTTGGGCTTTTGTGCCATTCGGTTTCGGGAAAGTACCTTCGTTAAATTTCCCTTCCACTTTTGCTGTTGATTGACAAACAATGCGGTCTATCCAAGACGTTTTTTTATAATTGGCCAAATGGAAATAATACAATTTTCCAGTCGTATCGAATAGTAGCACGGGATCACCCCAAACACCGTATTTACTGGATATTTTCTTGCTGGTCCATGTTGAACCTCCGTCTTTGGAATAGTAATAATCACTGATGATACAACCCGCTGCGATATTGTTTGTATTCGTCGGATCGATAGCGATGGAAGGCTCAGATTGACCATAAATCACAGACATCAGACTAGGTGCTTGTAGCTGAACATTTTTAAAAGTGGTTTGCGCAAATCCCTGAGCGGAAAGCAGCAAAAAAATAAGTAGAATTCTCATTAGACCGTTTTTCTTAACCAATACTTCCTCAACTTCGCTTTTGCATCGTCTTCCACTACTTTGAACTGGTATTGCGGTCGATCGTACATGGTCATTTTGACGGAAAGCTCGTACAAAATGTCATCCCTGGAAACTAGAATTTTAAATTGGGCACCATTTTCCACCCCATTTACGAACTGTTCGAAATCCGTTTGGTCAACGCGGTAACCATTGCAACCTATTAATTCATCATTCACGGAAAGGCCGGCTAATTCAGCAGCAGAACCAGCACGAATCGAACGAACAATTGTTTTACCACCATCTTGTCTTAATCCAGCCCCAAAGGAAGCTCTCGGAAGACCTATTTCAGTCACTTGAACACCAACTTTCGCAAATGTTTCAGAAAGTGGAGCAATGTCAGTTCCGTTGACATATTTCGCGAAAAAGACATCTAAATTTTCGCCTAACATTTCTTCCAGTTCTGTTTTAAATTCTTGTTCAGAAAATCCTCTGTTCAGTTTCTTGTAGTATTTATTGTAAAGCTGTTGCAGAAAATGATCCAAGCATTTTTTACCATCGTATTTGGAAATAATCATGACATCTATCAATGCAGCAAGCATTTGCCCTCGCGAATAATAGGTCATTGTTGTGTTTGAACTATTTTCATTCGGTCTATACGCCTTGATCCAGGCATCAAAACTAGCGTGCGCCAGAGGCTGAACCCTCGCACCTACCGAGCCTTCAACATAATTAACGGTGCTTTGTAACTTTTGGAGATAATCTGTATCATCGGTGTAGCCTGCTCTTACCAATAAAAGCTCATCATAATAGGTTGTAAATCCTTCCATTACCCACAAAAGCGACGTATAATTTTCTTCATCATAGTTGAATGGTCCGAGTTCAATTGGTCGAATACGTTTCACATTCCATAAATGAAAATACTCATGCGCTACAAGTGACAAAAATCCGAGATACTCTGCATCTGAATAAGTCCAACGATTGACACTCAACGTGCAAGAATTACAGTGCTCCAAACCACCTTGACCATCGACAACATTGTGAATGATAAACGTATATTCTTTGTTTGGATTTTCGCCCACAACACCCGTCGCAGTTTCGACAATTTTCGCCATGTCTGCCTTCAATTTATCAACGTTGTAATTTCCGGCGCCATAAATTGCTACTGTGTGCAAAACTCCGGCTGCTTTGAACGTAAAAACTTCCTGATTTCCAATCTCAATCGGGCAATCTACTAATTGATCGTAATTTTTAAACACAAAAGATTGCACACCATCAGCAGCAACAGATTCTGCTGATTTTGGAAGAGCTGTAGAAACTTTCGCAAAATCCTTGTAAGGCACCACTGTTAATTGTCCCGCTAATTCTTGGCGACCATCCACATACATAAAAACACCTGATCCACTAACGAAACCGTGTGTTAAATCGAGAAAGCTGGTTCGAACAGACAATTCAAAGGCATACACTTCGTACGAAACAATAACTTTTTTGGCTGCACCTTTTGAAATCACCCATGCATTTTTCGTTTTCTTGTTCACTGCAAGCGCTTGACCTTTTTCATCTTTCGCCTTTACCAAATCTACATTTTTCGAAAATTCACGCACCAAATAAGACCCGGGTGCCCAAACTGGCATTTTAACTGTCACATCATTTTCTTTGAAATCAGTTAGCTCCATTTCAACTTGAAAATAATGGTTCTGGGGCTTTTCCATTTTCAAGCGATAATTGATTGATTGTCCGAATGAAACATAGCTCAAAAGAATCGAAAAAGCAGAAATGATAAACTTAAAATTCATAGTGTTATTTTTTTCAAAGATACATTTTGGAAACAGGAAAAAATGAATGTCAATGGAATACTTTCTTTTACATATGTAAAAACGAAAATTCCTTGGTTTGATACACATTTTCAAAAAGATGTGGATAATATTTTTTCATTTCGGTATTCATAAGTTCAATGGGCACATCACTAAAGGTTCCGTAAAAATGAAGGTATTCCATGAATTTTCGACCGGCATCAAATTCTTGGAAAAGAGAGTCGCTTTCACCGTCCCAATCCAAAGGTGCAACGCGTGATATGGCGCAAATTCTTCGATCGAAGGCAGGTGTGCACTTCACCCATTTTTCGTCTATAAACAACTCTGTAAAACCATGAAAAACAATCTCTTCCCTTCCGAGATAAGCAACCAATTTCTCTACACCAATGTGATTACTCACAATAGCATAACCCAATCTTGAGGGAATATTGAACTTCCTTGCTAATGCAGCCAACAAGGTTGATTTCTCGACACACCAAGCCCTTTTCTTGCTTATTACAGATGAAGCTTTCAGCCCTTGAGACGTTAAATCAAGGTGGTACGGATCATATAAAAAAGCATCTCTAACGAGGTAATAGAGTGCAACGGCTAATTCTTTTTGAGGAAGAGAAGCATCGATTCCCTTGGCAAAAGCATCAACATTCGGATGCTTGAAATCTAAAAAGCTGGTGTCTTCGAGGTATTTTTCCATCAAGATTTCTTATCGAATCATTGAATACTAAGTGAGTTGCTGAGCGTATCTAATGTAAGATGATCACTATTTAAAACAATTTTAGCTTGCTCATAAAATTTTTCACGCACTGTTAAACGCTCACTTACGAGCACCTCGAGTTGTTTCTGATCCATTCCTTTAATGAGCGGCCGATGTTCAGCGTCTAAAATTAACCTTCGCACCAATTCTTTCTGCGAAACGTTCAAATAAATCGTTGTTCCCATTTCGTTCAACTTAGACATCATTCCCTCTATTGCTGGAAGTCCACCACCAACTGATAATACATAATTCTGTCTTTCTGAAAGATCTTGCACTAGCTCTGTTTCCAAAGTCCTGAATGCTTTTTCTCCTTTTTCTTCAAAGATTTCATTGATGGACATGTTTTCATTTTTTTCAATCAAACTATCCGTATCAAAAAAATCAAGCATCAATTCATCAGCCAGCATTCTGCCTAAAGTAGACTTACCTGAGCCCATAAAACCGATGAGAATATACGTATTCATCCTTTCAAAAATATGAATTTAATAGCGATGCGAAATTAAATTTTAAAAAGTCTTCTCTTTCAATAAATTAACTTTTTGAAAACCATAAAATTTAAAAAAAACATAACATTCACTTGTCAAAGAAAATAATCCCATTATCTTTGCACCCGCTAACGCGATGTTTGAAGTTTAAACTTCTAACTTGCAAGCAAGATTCGGTAGCTCAGCTGGTAGAGCAATACACTTTTAATGTATGGG
>CAISOQ010000368.1 GCA_903887095.1 uncultured Flavobacteriia bacterium | reverse complement strand
TATTTTTCCATCAAAATTGGTATTTAATGAAGCAGCAGGGTCAATCGCTTCTTTATCAATGGACTCCTTTTCTGAACCGTCGCCACAAGAGGATAGACTTGAAAAAAGGAAGACTAAAAGAGTGGCTGAATATACGTTAAGTTTCATAATGTAGGTAAATGAGCAGTTAAATATAATAAAAAAGAAAAATATCGCGAAAACAAGTGTGCTATAATGTTTATTTCCATCATGATGTTTAATTTTGAAGATAGAATTTTACCTATGAATATTCGTCCAAGAAGAAACCGTAAATCGGCTGCCATTCGTTCAATGGTGGAGGAAACTAAAATCGGAGCTGAGCATTTGATTTACCCCATCTTTTTGAAGGATGGATTAAAAATAAAGGAAGAAATTAGTTCCTTGCCCAAAAACTTTCGATGGTCATTGGATTTATTAATTCCTGAAATTGAAGAATGTTTAAAATTAGGGATTTCTACTTTTGATATTTTTCCTGCTGTAGATGAGCATCTGAAAGATAAAATTGCCAGTTACAGCTATGCAAGTGACAACTTCTACTTGAATGCTATTCGAAAATTGAAAGAAACATTTCCTGAAATGGTTATTATGACCGATGTAGCAATGGATCCATATTCTTCGGATGGTCATGATGGATTGGTTGAAAATGGTCTCATTTTGAATGACCAAACTTTGCCAATTTTGAATAAAATGGCATTGGCTCAAGCCCAAGCGGGAGCTGATATTATAGGTCCGTCTGATATGATGGATGGTCGGGTAGAATCGATTAGAGAGACGTTGGACATTAATGGCTATACAGATGTTTCAATAATGTCCTACACAGCAAAATACGCAAGTGCATTTTATGGTCCTTTCAGGGATGCTTTGAATTCAGCTCCAAAATCTGGTGACAAAAAAACGTATCAAATGAACCCCGCTAACAAGCGCGAAGCCCTCTTGGAGGCTGAATTGGATGTGATGGAAGGTGCGGACATGATCATGGTGAAACCTGCTCTTTGTTACCTTGATATCATTCATGTTCTAAAAGAGAATTTCAATATTCCCGTAACTGCTTATAATGTGAGTGGTGAATGTGCAATGGTGTATGCTGCAGCGGAAAAAGGGTGGTTGAATTACAACTTGGCGATTTCTGAAATGCTTTTAAGTATGCGTAGAGCAGGAGCAGATGGGATATTGACATATTTTGCAAAAGATTTTGCACAACTATTGAAAAAGTAATTATTTTTGTCGCATGAAATTGAATAACACACACATACATCATCATCATTCTTGGAATTGCCAGGCGTAATGATTATTTGTGTTTTCTAAATAATTTTAACCCGTCTGGACATCAGGCGGGTTTTTTGTTACCCAAAGATGATACAGACAAAATAGAAAAAATGATATGTTAAGAATTGCTGTTCAAAAGTCAGGGCGTTTATTGGATGATTCCCTGCAAATTTTAAAGGAGGCTGGAATAAAGGTTGATGCCTCTAATGGTAAGTTAAAATCGGTTGCATCAAATTTTCCGCTTGAAGTATTGTTTTTGAGGAATTCGGATATTCCACAATACGTAAATGATGGGGTTGTAGACATCGCGATTGTTGGTGAAAATTTGCTCATTGAAGAAAGATCCAATCTTGAGACTTTGGTGAAATTAAATTTTTCAAAATGCAGGGTCTCTTTGGCGGTCCCAAAGGCTTCGACTGTTCAGTCAGTCAAAGATTTTTCAGGCTTGAAAATAGCGACTTCTTATCCAAATACGGTTGAAGATTATCTAAAGAAAAACAATGTTTCAGCGGAGATACATACAATATCAGGTTCAGTTGAAGTTGCTCCAGCAATTGGTTTAGCGGATGCAATTTGCGATATTGTTTCCTCCGGCAATACACTTTTTATGAATGGTCTTCGTGAGTTAGAGGTCATTTTAAAATCTGAGGCTGTTCTAGTTAGAACGGAAATGTTATCACCGGAAAAGGAAGCAATTCTAGAAAAATTAATTTTTCGAATTAAGGCGGTATTAGCATCAAAAAATTCAAAATATATTTTGTTAAATGCTCCGAATGAAAAAATTGAGGAAATTATCCGCATCTTACCAGGAATGAAAAGTCCAACAATACTTCCACTCGCCGAAGAAGGTTGGAGCTCTTTACATTCAGTTATATCAGAAGATCAATTTTGGGAGAATATTGATGCATTGAAAGATGCTGGTGCAGAG
>CAISOQ010000367.1 GCA_903887095.1 uncultured Flavobacteriia bacterium | reverse complement strand
GACAACATGGCCGGTGCCGTAGATGAATTGGTGCAACAAAAACATCATTTTGCAATTGTTGATGAGGTCGATTCTGTATTAATTGATGACGCGAGAACACCATTAATCATTTCAGGTCCAACTCCAAGAGGTGATGAACACGAATTTTATCAATTAAAACCGCGAGTTGAAACAGTTGTAAATGCTCAAAGGAACTATGTTAATCAGTGTCTTGCAGATGCTAAAAAATTACTCATTGCTATAACAGGTTCAGTTGAATCTGGCAAAGACGCAAAGCAAATGATTGAAGAAGGTGGTATTGCTTTGTTGAGAGCTTACCGCGGATTACCTAAGAACAAAGCATTGATTAAATTCCTTTCAGAACCTGGAATTAAAGCTCACTTACAGAAGACAGAGAACTTCTACATGCAAGAGCAAGGTAAACAGATGAAAAAAATCGATCAAGAATTATTCTTTGTAATCGATGAAAAAAACAACACGATTGAACTTACAGCTAAAGGAATAGATCTTGTTTCTGGTTCAGATGACAAAGATTTCTTCATACTTCCAGATATCGGTTCTGAGATTGCAAATCTGCAAAAGGAAGATCTCGAAAAAGAACGTTTCTTAGAAAAAAAGGATGTTTTAATTCGTGATTACAGCATCAAATCAGAAAGAATTCACTCAGTAAATCAATTGTTAAAAGCTTATACCCTTTTCGAAAAAGAGGTTGAATATGTCATTCTCGAGGGGAAAGTTAAAATAGTCGATGAGCAGACTGGACGTATCATGGAAGGTCGCCGTTATTCTGACGGTCTTCACCAAGCAATTGAAGCAAAAGAAAATGTGCAAGTAGAAGCCGCAACTCAAACTTATGCGACAATTACCTTGCAAAACTACTTCAGAATGTATCACAAGCTTGCCGGGATGACTGGTACAGCTGAAACAGAAGCAAAAGAATTCTGGGACATTTACAAATTAGATGTGGTTGTTATTCCAACAAACAGAAATGTTGTTCGAAATGATCAAAACGATTTAGTTTTCAAGACAGCACGTGAAAAATATGCAGCCGTTATTGAAGAAACTGAAAAACTTGTAGCTGTAGGAAGACCTGTATTAGTAGGTACAACAACTGTTGAAATTTCCGAATTATTAAGCCGTATGCTTAAGATGAAGGGAGTTAACCACCAAGTTTTGAATGCAAAATACCATCAAAAAGAAGCGGAAATTGTTGCAGAAGCTGGTAAAGCTGGAGCAGTAACTATTGCTACAAACATGGCAGGAAGGGGAACGGACATCAAATTAGGTGAAGGCGTAAAAGATGCAGGTGGATTAGCTATTATCGGTACAGAACGACATGATTCACGACGGGTAGACAGACAGCTGAGAGGTCGTTCAGGTCGACAAGGAGATCCAGGATCTTCTCAATTCTTCGTGTCTTTGGAAGATGACCTTATGCGCAAGTTTGGTTCAGAGCGAATTGCTCGACTAATGGACCGAATGGGGTTGAAAGAAGGAGAAGTCATTACACATGGAATGGTTTCAAAATCAATTGAGAGAGCGCAGAAAAAGGTAGAGGAAAACAACTTTGGAATGCGTAAGCGATTACTTGAGTATGATGACGTTATGAACGCTCAGCGCAGGGCAATCTATAAGAAACGACGAAATGCACTTTACGGCGATCGACTTGATCTTGATATTGACAATATGTTCTATGATGTTTGTGAGAACAGTGTTTATGCCCACTCAAAAGATGATTTCGAGTCTTTCGAATTAGATTTGCTTCGAATAATTGGAATTGAATCTCCGGTTTCATCATCGGAATACAGTACTATCGATCGAAATGAACTTGTAGAGAAAGTTTATGCTGCTATGGTCGAACAATACAAGCGGAAAAGTGCTAAAATTGCTCAACGAGCATATCCTCAAGTGAAGCATGTTTATGAAACAATGTCGAACAAATACGAGAACATTGTTTTCCCATTAACAGATGGTCGTCGTGAAGTTCGTTTGGTTTTAAATCTTAAAGAAGCATATACTACTGAAGGAAGAGCAATTACTCAAGCTTTTGAAAAAAATATTCTTTTGGGAATGATTGACAATGAGTGGAAGGAACATCTTAGAGAAATGGATGATTTACGCTCCGCAGTTCACCATGCGCAATACGAACAGAAAGATCCACTTTTAGTTTATAAGCTTGAATCTTTTGAACTTTTCAAGGCAATGCTTCAACGTTTGAATACTGAATCGATTGAATTATTGATGAAATTGGACATTCCTTTTGAGACAGAATTTCAAAGCACCAATAGTGAAGTAACACATCAACACAACTACGATAAAGCGCAAGTGAGCAGCGGTGGAACTTCCACTTCTTCCTCATCAGAACCACCGCGTTTTCAAGGAAGTGAAGGTTACAAACAAGCGATTCAAAATTCCTTACCGCAACAAGAAAAACAACAACCAATGGTTGCTGAGCCAAAAATTGGACGAAATGATCCTTGTCCTTGCGGCAGCGGTAAGAAGTTCAAGCAATGTCACGGTAAATAAAATTTCAACTATGGGCACACCAACTATTTCGATTATCGGAACAGGAAATGTTGCCTACCAATTGGGAATAGCATTCCGAAAATCTGGGGTTGAAATTCGTAATATTTGGGGTCGCGACGCAGACAAAGCCAATGAATTGTCGAAAGCTTTTGGTTGCGCAAGTGCTGTTAATATTCAATCTTTATCTGGTGACATTGTAATTGTTTGTGTTAGTGACGACGCTATTAAAGAGGTTGTCTCCCAAATTAATTCTTCAAAATTTGTAGCCTACACATCAGGTTCATTTGAATTATCTGATTGCGGTAGAACGGAAAACACAGGAGTGTTCTATCCATTGCAGACGTTTACAAAGGAACAGGAAGTAACATTTGATGCTATTCCATTACTTCTAGAATCTCAATCTTCCGATCTTGAAGAATTACTTCTAAAACTAGCAAAAAGGATAAGTAGCACTGTACTCTCTGTTAATTCTCAGCAACGCAAATTGTATCATTTATCTGCAGTATGGATAAACAATTTCACGAATCACATGG
>CAISOQ010000366.1 GCA_903887095.1 uncultured Flavobacteriia bacterium | reverse complement strand
TGGCATAATCAGTTATCGGAGCGCACGTTCCGCCGGCTGCCATAGCGGCAATTAGGTTTTCTTGGACACCATCAACGATTAATAAATATTCCATGTCAGCAGCTGGTGCCGGAGACAAAGTGAAAGTCCAAGTACCATCGCCATTGTCAACAGCAATAGGTCCAGCTGTAGGGTCCCAACTCCAGAAAGGTCCTGTCAGTCTAACAGAACTAGCAGCAGAACACACTTCTGTTGTAATAATTAAATCAGTAGATGCAGGAGTACACGCAGTACATTGACCGTACGTGTTAGAAACAGTCAAAGCATCCGTTGTTTGCCAACGTCTATTCGCGTAATTGGCATAATCTGTTACCGGAGCACACGTTCCGCCGGCTGCCATAGCGGCAATTAGGTTTTCTTGAACGCCATCCACAATTAATAAATATTCCATATCAACTGCTGGTGCCGGAGAAAAAGTGAAAGTCCAAGTACCGTCGCCATTGTCAACAGCAATTGGTCCAGCCGCAGGGTCCCATCCCCAGAATGGTCCAGTCAAACGAACTTCTGAAGCTGAAGAGCATACTTCAGTTGTAATAATCAGATCTGTTTGTGCCATTGAATTAAAGCTAAACAATAACATGACAAACAGTGATTTAATAAAATTTTTCATAGTTGCATTATTTAAGTTTTACATAAAATTAATACAAATAATTGTAAAAAATACAATAAGTATTCAAAGTCTGATAATATTAACAAATTGAATTTAGAATTGTTCAATTACATTTTGAATTGATAGTCTGTTGATCTTATTTTATTTTGATATGCTGCGCTGTCAAATGAGAAAAGTTTTGCCGGTCTATGTTTCACATTTTGTTGTTTCTCATTGTGCGCAATGAAAGGAATAGGTTTGATTTTTTTTCTAAAATTGGCTTTATCCATTTCTGTTTCAAAGGCGAAATCATACAATTGTTGCAATTCATTGAGTGTAAATCTTTCTGGCAGCATGTCAAAACAGATAGGTTCATAGCGCAATTTGTTTTTTAAAAGCTCGTAGGTTGAGTTGACAATTAAATTGTGATCAAATGCAAGTTCAGGTAATTCGTCAACGGCAGTCCACTGAATAGCTTCCGCCCATGATGCCGCTTCAACGCTAAAATCAGGTATGCGAATCAACGCAAAGTAAGCATTTGTAATAACCCGACCTTGAGGGTGCCTTTTGGGATTTCCGAAAGTTTGAGATTGGTGCAATTCAATATCCGAAAGTTTGGTGAGCTCAAACAAAATACGCTGTGCAGCATCAGGAAGATCTTCATCAGGGTAGACGAGGTCTCCAGGTACGGCCCAATTGTTTTTGTAAGGTTCCATTGCTCGTTTAATAAGAAGCACATGTATTTTACCCTCCCTAAAACCAAATATGACACAGTCCAAAGAAAAGGAATAAGTAAAAAAGTCGTTAAATTCTATTTTGTACATCTTTTAATTATTTAAAGTCAAAACTTGTGTTGAGGTTGTCAATTCTGATGTCAAATGAACCAGGTTCAGCTATCCATTTTCCACTTACATCTGAAAATTCTAGATCCTTTTTAGTAAGTGTGAATTCCACAGTCTTTGTTTCATTTGGCTGAAGGGCTATTTTTTCGAATCCTTTTAACCGTTTCCCTGCAGGAACCATGCTGGCATAATTGTCAGAAAGAAACAATTGAACAACTTCTTTACCCGCAATTTTACCTGTATTCGTGACATTAACACGTACAACTAATGTGTCGGCTGCTTTCACTTCTTTTGAACTAATCTCCAACTTACTGTATTCGAATTGTGTGTAACTCAACCCATACCCAAATTCCCATTCGGGATCAAAGGCATTGAAGTCATTTGCTTTCGATCGGTCAACACTTTTGGGGTGGTCATAAAACTCAATTACGCCATTGTATTTTGGATAGGTGTAGGGTAATTTCCCACTTGGATTTACATCTCCAAATAAAATCTTGGCTAATGCATTCGCGCCATAATCACCAGATAAATAGGTTTGAATGATTCCGGATGCTCCTTCAACAATCGAATGTAAAATTCTTGGTCGAGCTTCGGTAAGCACAATTACTACTTTTTTGCCTGTGGCATAAGCGATTTTTGCTAATTCAATTTGCTCATGTGGCAAATCCAATGAATGGATGTCACCGGGCTTTTCAGTTGAAGGAAGTTCACCCAAACACAATACGATAACATCGGCATTTTTCGCTTTTTCTTTGAAATCTTCAATTTCTGTTAACCTGCATTGTTCCCACCCATTTTCATAATACATTTCAGCCCCTTTAGCAAAGGTGACATTTGCATTCCCAACTGATTGTTGAAGGGCACCAAGGATCGTTTTTGCATCTTTTGAATTAAACGCTGTATCTGCACCTTGCCATGTATGCGTCCACGCACCATTGAGAAAGTTGAGACTATTTGCGGTCGGACCGCTAACGAGAAGTTTTGTATTTTTAGAAAGCGGTAAAAAACCATTTTCATTTTTTAACAGAGTAATGGACTCCAATGCTGCATTTTCTGCGCTATTCTTGAAATCTTCAGAACCAAAATCCGGGTATTTTTTGGCTTGTCCGAAGTTTTTATCGAACAATCCAACTAACATTTTTACACGAAGGATTCGTCGAACTGCGTCATTTAATCGTTCTTCAGAAATTGTTCCTTCTTTTAACGCCTCAAGCATTAATGAGCAATAGCTTTTATATTGAGGATTGTTAGGAACCATACTCATGTCGACGCCAGCATTGAATGCCTTTGCAATACCATCTTTTTCTGAATTCGCTGTTTTATGAACCGTTTCGAGCATAATAAAATCTTCCCAGTCAGAAACAGTAAAACCATTGAAATGCCACTCGTTTTTCAATATTTCTGTTAATAAGTGATAGTTCATGTGACCAGGAATTCCGTTGACATCTCCACTGTTGATCATTAAGGTCATTGCTCCTCTCTCAACAGCCGCTTTAAAGGATGGCAAAAAGATTTCTTGCATGTATTTTTCTGGGATCCAGGCAGGTGTGCGGTCACGACCAGATTGCGACATACTGTAGCCTGCGAAATGTTTTAAACAAGCTGCAACATGATAGGGGTCTATTTCATCTTTTCCTTGATAGCCAGAAACAATAGCTTTCCCCAGTTCGGCAGCGAGATAAGGATCTTCACCCAACGTTTCAAAGTACCTTGACCACAATGGCTGACGTGCAACATCGAGTACGGGTGAGAAATTCCAAGGAATACCAGAGGCACGCGTTTCATAGGCTGTTATTTCAGCAAACTTTTCTGCAAGAGAACGATTCCAAGTTGCAGCTAAGCCAATTTCTTGTGGAAACAAGGTGCCCCCAACTGTATAATTCACACCATGAATAGCATCAATTCCATATAAAATGGGCGTTTTCTCTTTTTTTGATTTGTAATAGTTTTGAATTTGATCGAAAATGCATTCCCATTCTTTTAGAGTGATTGTGTG
>CAISOQ010000365.1 GCA_903887095.1 uncultured Flavobacteriia bacterium | reverse complement strand
TCTTTGCTGATGAAACAAGCGGTAAAAGGGTTAAAAAGTGTAGTATTGACAACCAATTCAATATTCAAATTGAAAGTTATTTTGGCACAAACTACACGAATAACTCAGTTCCTCACAACATCATGATTACCAATGAATTCGCATATGTTGCCTATTACAACGAAGGAATTCGCATTTTTGACATACGAAATAACCCTTCAGAAATAGGAAGTTACGATACATACCCTGTCAGCTCTTTTTTCAATATGAATGGAGCTTGGGGTGTATTTATCGACTATCCTTCAGAACGTTTTATTGTTTCAGACCGACAATATGGGTTGTTTCTATTCGACTTCGATCGATCACTTTTCGCAACCCAGGCAATTGACGATTTCCTGTGTTATCCAAACCCAACAGAAAAGGGGGACAACATTATTCTTCGCTCACCCAACGATGAAATTTCCAATTTTGAACTAAGATTATATTCGGCCACTGGAGAACTTATTCATGAATCGGCTTATTCACAGCAAAGTTACGCAACGCTTCAAGCTAATTTTAGTAGCGGTATTTATTTCTTAAAGATAACGTATGAGAACTACTTGTCAGAAACCATTGAAGTAACCAAAAAATTAATTATTCGCTAAAATGTTGATCCAAGGCATCGTTGATCAAATCATTTTCATACCCTTTTTGAGCTAAGAATCTTGCTATCTTAATACGTTTGTTCCAGTCAGAATCTTTCTTGGAAGCTAGTTCTTTAAACTTCTTTTCTGCAAGATATATTAATGTTTCCCAATATTCCTTCGCATCTATCTCCTTTAGAGCTTGCGCAACCATCTCCACCGAAATCTTCTTAAACCGCAATTGCGCTTTGATTTTATTTCTGCCCCATTTTTTTATTCTGAATTTGCCAGAAACAAAAGAACATGCAAAACGTTGGTCATTGAGAAAACCATCAGAAATAAGTTCGTTGACAAACAATTCAACTTGCTCCTCAGCAATTTCCCAATCCCTCAGCTTGGAACGAACATCATAGGAAGACCTATCCTGATAAGCACAGAACGCTTCGATTTTCAGTTTTGCAACTTCTGTCGCAACCTTCATATTACAATGCGATCTCCTCGTTATTCTTGTTGACAAATGAATATTGCAACAAATGGTGAGCAGTTACACCTTGCACAGGAATCCATTTTTTGTATTTCAAGAACCACTTCACTTGCTTCGACATAATTCCGCGTTTGAAATATGCTTCTAAGTAAGGATGAACCAATAAAGTAATACCCGTCTCCTTTCGATCAGTTAACAAATAATTCAAGTTGTTTTCAATTTCTTCTGCAAATAGAATACTTGCTTGAACTTCACCAGTGCCATTGCACGTAGGACACATTTCAGATGTATTGATATCCGTTTCAGGACGTACACGCTGTCTAGTAATCTCTATGACACCAAATTTGGATGGAGGTAAAATATTGTGTTTAGCTCGATCATTTTGCATGAAACCTTTCAATTTTTCATACAAGATTTTGTTGTTCTCACGATCGTGCAAATCAATGAAATCGATACAAACAATCCCACCCATATCGCGTAATTGAAGCACTCGAGCAATCTCTTCTGCAGCTTCAATATTCGTTAACAAAGCATTATTCTCTTGCCCATCAGCGCCTTTTCTATTGCCGCTGTTTACATCGATAACATGCATTGCTTCAGTATGCTCAATAATTAAATACCCTCCACTTGGAAGCGGTACTTTCTTTCCAAATAAGGTCTTGATTTGTTTATTGATAGCGAAACGCTCAAAAATACTGATCTTGCTGTCATAAAGTTTCACGATCTTTTCTCGACCGGGAGCAATACCCATCACGAAATCCTTCATTTCACCGAACAATGTTTCATCGTTCACATGAATATTCGAAAAATCGGCATTTAAAAGATCCCTCAGAATTGAAGACGTTTTGTCGATTTCACCTAACACTCTTTTCGGAGGTGTTGAAATCTTCAAATTAGCGTGCATTGTCTTCCATTTCTCCAAAAGATTTTTCAAATCTTGATCGATAAGCTCAACTTTCTTATTAACCGCAACTGTACGGATAATTACCCCGAAATTTTTCGGTTTGATACTATCCATTAAGTCTTTTAGACGATCACGCTCTTCTTGATCCTTAATCTTTTGAGAAATCGATATTTTATCAGAAAATGGCACCAAAACCAAATAACGACCTGCCAGAGTAATCTCAGCGCACAAGCGCGGTCCTTTGCTGGAAATTGGTTCCTTTGCTACCTGTACAAGAATTGGTTGAGATGACGATATAATTTCATCAATCTTACCATCTTTTGGGATATCTTTTTCACCTTTAAAATAAAGGAGATCCGATACATTTTGTTTGCCATGAAGGGTGTCCTTGGTAAACTTGTTCAATGAATTGAATTGAGGTCCGAGATCAAGGTAATGAAGGAAAGCATCCTTCTCATAACCTACATCTACAAATGCTGCATTCAAACTTGGGACTACTTTTCGCACCTTCCCAAGGTAAATGTCGCCAACAGAAAAATCATTATTCCCCTGTTCCTCGTGCAATTCAATGAGTTTTCCATCACGCAGTAAGGCAAGCCAGATGCCGTTTTGACGAGCATCAACTACTAGTTCTAAACTCACTAAAGTTCGTTTTTATGAAATGAATAAACAGAAAAAACTTAGCAGGCTAACCTACTAAGTTCACGTAACCAAAAATACGTTGCGTTTATTTTTTCTTTTTGTGACGGTTTTTTCTAAGTCTTTTCTTACGCTTGTGCGTCGCCATCTTGTGTCTCTTTCTTTTTTTACCGCTTGGCATAATGTTATATTTAAGTTGTTAATATCTATTTAAATCAATGAATTCAGAGGAAAAAAAACACTCCCCGAAATTCAAGGGAGTGCAAAAATAATAAATTCATCTGAAATTAACTGTCAATTAAGACAGAATTAATTCACTTTCACTTTATTCTTCACCTCATCAACGAAAGTTTTAGCAGGCTTGAACGATGGAATGTTGTGCGCAGGAATAATGATTGTTGTATTTTTTGAAATATTTCTTCCTGTTTTCTCAGCTCTCTCTTTCACTACGAAACTACCGAAACCTCTCAAGTATACGTTTCTCCCATTCGCCAAAGAAGATTTTACAGAAGTCATAAAAGCCTCTACAGCTTTCAACGCTTCAACTCTTTCTAATCCTGTTTCTTCTGCAATGTCTGCTACGATGTCTGCTTTCGTCATGTTTTTATGTTTTAATTCAATAATTTGATTTTCAGTTTGCAAATGTAATTTTCTAAAAGATTATACATTTGCTTTCCATGAAAAAAAAATAATTTTTTCCCTGAATGACTGATTTTCACCTACTAATAACCAATTGGTATAGACAAAATAAACGAGACCTCCCTTGGAGACTTACAACTGACCCCTATAAAATTTGGCTTTCGGAAATTATTCTGCAACAAACCCGAGTAGATCAAGGACTTTCCTATTATTTAAAATTCGTACAGGAATTCCCGACAATTCAGGCCCTAGCGAACGCAAGCGAACAACAAGTACTTGCACTATGGCAAGGTCTGGGCTATTACAGCAGGGCTAGAAATTTGCATTTCACCGCAAAGACAATTAGCAATGAACTAAATGGAAAATTCCCAAATTCTTTTACTTCCCTGAAAAAGTTGAAAGGAATTGGTGATTACACAGCCGCAGCGATTGCCTCCTTTTCAAACAATGAGATAACACCCGTTGTTGACGGAAATGTTTACCGGGTCTTATCAAGAGTATTTAACATTGCAACACCTATCGATAGTTCACAAGGAAAAAAACTTTTCTATGAACTTGCAAGTGAATTAATCAGCAAAGAAAATCCCGGTGAATTCAACCAATCAATTATGGAATTTGGCGCACTGCAATGCACTCCTGTCAAACCAAACTGCGCAGATTGTGTCTTGTCTGAGAAATGTTTAGCACTATCGAATAACACCATTACCGAGCGACCTGTAAAAGCAAAAAAAACAAAAATCAAAAACAGGTATTTTCATTATGCAGTGTTGAGTAACGAAAGTCAAATTGTACTTCAAAAAAGAATTGAAAAGGACATATGGCAGCACCTTTATCAATTCCCTGTCATAGAAACTGACGGACCTGCGCATCCATCAGAGTTGCATTTCGGGCTTAAAACAAAAGACGCTATATCCGTATCCGAAGAGTTCGTTCACATTTTGTCACATCAAAAAATCCATGCACGATTTTACAGATTCGAACTGTCAAACAAAAAACTGGATCAAGAGTATAACATTGTAAATTTTAAAGAATTAGATGAATACCCGTTGCCTCGGCTCATTGATAAATTTCTCGAAAAAGAAATATAGATAAATCAATCAATCTGTTGACATCTTTTCCATCTAAAAATCAAGGACTTTTAAATAAACTTTATCTTTGTTCTAAACAAACATCCAATGGCAGGCAGTGTCAACAAAGTTATTTTGATAGGAAATCTTGGTGCCGACCCAGAGGTGAGACGGCTTGAAAACGGCGGCATGCTTGCTAGTTTTTCAGTTGCTACTTCTGACGTTTTTACAGATAAGGTTACTGGTCAAAAAAAAGAGTTGACCGATTGGCATGACATCGTTACATGGGGTAAACTTGCAGAGATTTCGGAAAAATATTTGCGCAAGGGAATGAAAGTTTACGTTGAAGGAAAACTAAAAAAAAGATCGTGGCAAGACAAAGAAGGGAACACACGGTATTCCATCGAAGTCGTTGCTGAAGACTTAACAATGCTTTCTCGAAACGAGTCATCCAATCCAGAAAATGGTAC
>CAISOQ010000364.1 GCA_903887095.1 uncultured Flavobacteriia bacterium | reverse complement strand
TTTAACTAAAGATCATTTGGTCGTTGACTTGATTTATAATCCAAAAAAAACAAAGTTTTTGGAGCAGGCACAACACTATGGTGCAACAATTTTGAATGGTGAATCAATGCTCAGGGAACAGGCTTTAAAGTCATGGGAAATCTGGAATAGCTGATTTTAGTATTGTTATATTAGATCGATACTCTAAATTTTATTAATCTCCAACATAATCTACTTAAATGTCTACACTAGCTGATTTAATATCTGAAGGCGAACACGTTAATCAAGACTTTAAGTTCCGTATTGATGATCAAAAAAAAATAGCCAGAACATTGTGTGCTTTTGCAAATACATCTGGTGGTAGATTGTTAATAGGCATCAAGGACAATAGGAAAATTGTTGGTTGTCATCCTGAAGAAGAATTTCATATGATTGAAGGGGCGTCAAAAATATTTTGTCAACCAGAAGTGCCTTTTAGATCAAAAATTTGGCAAGAAGATTTTCGTTTAATTCTGGAAATCCAAGTTCCTGTATCTAACAATACACCGCACAAGGCTAAAGATGATGAAGGTAGATGGAAACCTTATATAAGAGTGAAAGATCATACTGTTGCTGTAAATAAAATTCTGGAGCGGGTTTGGATTGAAAAGAAAAAAGCAACTTCGAAACCTGAAAAGTTTGATGAAGATGAATTATTGATTTTGAAATTAATTCATGAGCATGGAGAAGTAACATTGAGCAAGCTCTACAGGCTATCGAAATTACCCTTGAAAAAAGTCGACAAATTGCTTGTAATGTTTATTTGTTGGGATTTAGTTGAAATATGCTATGAAACAGATGGGGTGTATTATAAATCGAAAGATGACGTTTGAAACCTTTAAGTTTTAGATCACTTGGAATCTTAATTTTTCATAAAAAGCAACAAATCTCCATTTTTCGTGTTATATTTAGAAAGATTTTAAATAACCATACAGATGGGAAGACCACCAACAAGGCCGGCAAGATTGCGCGATGGATTCTATATAGAAGTTAAGACACAGGGAAGTAGTGCGATTTTAGTAAGACGCGACACTAAAGAACAGATGTTACTAGCTGCGGAGGATTATGCGCGAACGAAAAATGTAACTATTCGCGGAGAAATGCGAAATGATAAGTGGGTAGAAAGTTAATCTAACTATTTTAAAAGGTCCTTAAGGGGACCTTTTTACTTTTCCATGGTTTATTTTAAGAAAAAATGAAGAAATTTTTTGTCTGGGTATTATTGTTTTTTGTTTTGCTGGTCAGTATACCATTATTAATGTTTAGTGGTTATTTCTTAATTGCTAAGTTAATTGGTGTAATGACTGTGGTTCTATTGTCTTTGGCTCTGCGTTTATGGATGTATAAAACGAAAAAAGAATATAATCCTATTGAGAGGGTGAAAATTAATTTAAATGATCGATTTTGGCTCTCTAAGCATATTACGTTCTATAACCAATTGTCAAGTACTGATAAAATCATATTTGAGGATCGAGTTGGTATTTTCTTATCTAGGGTACCAATAATATTTTCTTCAAATCAAAAAGTAACTTCAAAAGAAGATGCAATGCTTGTTGCGTCCTCTGCAATATGTGCATTTTGGAATTCATCTGAATCGAATATACCTTTTAAAGGATATGTCATAATTAATGATGCCGGAAGTTTAGTCGATTCGACACGATTAAATGGTGATTTTATTGAAATACCATT
>CAISOQ010000363.1 GCA_903887095.1 uncultured Flavobacteriia bacterium | reverse complement strand
TGGATCGTGAGAAAGCAGAGTTTAAGACCACATTTTTTGGCGGTTCAACCTATAGAATTGCTGCAAGTGCCGGAACCGATGACGATTTTGTGATTTTTACAGTTAAAGATCCCAAAGGAAACGTGCTTTTTACCAATTCAAAATACAAAAATGCTCCCTACTGGGATTTTAAAGTTCAAAAAACGATTCCTGTAACCATTGAAACAGAATTAGATTTAGATAAAAAAGTTACAGGTTGTGCTGTAATGTTGATTGGTTTCAAACAATAAGTTTCGTTAGATGAGCGAGCGCATACTGAGTGCCTTAATGCAGCTTTTTGCCATCATTGCACAAGTTGATGACTCGATTGAAGCTGGAGAAGACTCAAGCATTACCAGTTCCAAGGGAAGAAGAATTATTGAATCATTTCTTCGCACTGAACTTAGTTCACAACTCATCGAACACTACCTTCGACTTTTTGACGAACACCTCAACACATTGCATTCAAAGCAAAAAAAGAAGGATGCTGACAAAAAACGAAACTCCCTAAATTCAGTAAAAGTCTTAAAGATCTGTTCTGCAATCAATGAAGAATTAAGACAAAAACAAAAAATAATCGTTCTAATAAGAATCTTTGAATTCATTAATTCCAATGAGAAAATTCAAGATCAGGAATTGGAATTTGTGACCACTGTTGCTGAAGCTTTCAACATTTCAAAAGAGGAATTTGATTTGATCAGTGCATTCATATTCAACAATATTCCATTTTTAGAAAAGACAGAGAATTGCTTAATCGTAAGCAACAAGAGAACTCAGAAAGAGCGAAAAATTCAATTAAATGGGTTGGATGACGAAATAGTAATTCTTTATATAAAAAGTGTCAATATTTTATTCTTGAAATATTTTGGATCTGACACCTTGAGTCTTAATGGTCAGTTCATTCCAAATGATCGTACTTATATTTTCACGCAGGGTTCAACGCTGCATACTTCAAAAAGCAAACACCTTTATTACAGTGATGCAATAAGTCAATTTCGAAAAGATGGTCAAAAGAAAAAGATTGTTTTTGCTGTCAACAATATCACTTATTTCTTTGAAAAGAACAGACAAGGATTACACAATTTCAACTTTAGCGAGGAATCCGGAAAGCTCGTAGGAATTATGGGAGGCTCCGGCACAGGAAAGTCCACCTTATTGAATATCTTAAATGGTCAAACCTTACCAACAAGCGGAAGCGTCACAATAAATGGGGTTGATATCCACAAGGATAATCACAAATTGCAAGGGATTATCGGTTTCGTAAGTCAAGATGATTTATTAATTGAAGAACTAACTGTATTTCAAAACCTTTACTTTAACGCGAAACTTTGCTTTGGAACTTTAAGTGATAGAGAAATTAAGAAAAAGGTAATTGATACCTTACGCTCAGTAGGATTGTATGAGATAAAGGACCTTACTGTCGGCAGTGCGCTTGAAAAAGTTGTATCAGGCGGACAACGAAAACGTTTAAATATTGCACTGGAACTTATCCGCGAACCAGAAGTCTTGATTGTTGATGAACCAACCTCAGGATTGTCCTCCAGAGACTCTGAAAACATCATGGACCTTTTAAAGGAGATGACATACAATGGAAAATTAATATTTGTTGTTATACACCAACCTTCCTCGGACATCTATAAAATGTTTGACAGATTGTTCATTATCGATCAAGGCGGATATCCAATTTATGATGGCAATCCAATTGAGGCGATCACCTATTTCAAACACACCACTCATCAAGGAAATGCCGATGAAAGTGAATGTGCGCTTTGTGGAAATGTAAATCCTGAGCAGGTGTTCAACATCGTCGAAACACGCATAGTAGATGAATATGGCAATCTAACTGATAATAGAAAAATTCATCCTGAGGAGTGGCATGAGAATTACTTGAAGATAAAAACGAAGTCTATAAAATCAAGCAATAGCCAAATTCCATCTACCCCTTCAAAACTTGCAAATAGATTAAAACAAATAGCGATCTTTTTTTCAAGAGATGCCTTGAGTAAACTTTCAAATAGGCAGTATCTTCTAATAACATTTTTAGAAGCACCTATTCTTGGTATAATGCTATCATTTTTTGTTAAATACTTTGCTAGTAATGATGGGG
>CAISOQ010000362.1 GCA_903887095.1 uncultured Flavobacteriia bacterium | reverse complement strand
TTTAGCAAGCGATTCAGAAGGAGTTAACGATCTTCCGGCAGAACCTTTGAAAGCATCTCCAAAACACCCGCAATCACTGACACATTGTGGATGGGCCTGCTCGTCAACCACAATTGAAGTTGCATTTTTCTCAACTATTACAATCTCTTTGTTCTTCTTAGCGGTTTTTAGTAACTCCTTGGCGGTGTCACTGTTAACATCATATACATTTCTATCAGTGAATGATTCTGTTGGATCGCACGTTGCTGTATGCCAGGTAAGAAATGTAAAAAAAAGCATCATGATCATTGCTGACCACGCCGTCAATTTAATTTTTCCACCAATTAAAAGTAAAACACCAATGATAATCTCTAAAACACAGATGACGATGCCAATTCCCAGTGCAGAACCAATCAAATTTTCAAATGAAAAATCAGGCGCGCCCATTATTTCTTTTAACCTGTAAGCCAAAGCACCATCCTCGAAATATTCTTCTAATTTGTATGCAAAACCAACAGGGTCATTTGCTTTGATCAACCCGGAAACGATAAAGATACTGCCGACCAATGCGCGCGAAACATTCGCCATCATCATTCTTCCCTTGAAAATAATGATACCAACTACTCCTACCAAAAAGAATAATCCACCTAAAAGATTAAACGAAAGTTGACTGCTTGCAAATAATTCGAGATTACCTAATATAATTAATAAAACGCCTGCTATATTAGATCCAACAAAAAGTGTGTTGAATAAAAAAGAACGCCCTTTTACTGTTTTTAATTCTTTCATGCGGATGGCTTCAAACTATTACTTGGAGAGATGAATCAATGAAAAGACAGCGTAATTCAACATATCAAAATAATTCGCATCAATACCTTCACTTATCAATGTTCGACCAGCATTGTCTTCAATTTGTTTAACCCTTAAAATCTTCATTAAAATCAAATCAGTCAAGGAACTAACACGCATGTCTCTCCATGCTTCACCATAATCATGGTTTTTCTTTTGCATCAGGTCAAATGCCTCGTCTTTGTATTTATCGTAAAGTGCAGTTGCAGTCACCTCATCCAATTCCATCTCGTTTAACTGCGTTTCACATAGTTGAATAATTGCCATAATGCAATAATTTACAATGGCTATAAATTCACCTTCTACATCTTCACCAACCTTGTTTTCACCTGTCTCCTGAATCGTCCGAATTCGTTGCGCTTTTATAAAAATCTGATCGGTTAAAGAACTTGGTCTGAGAATCCGCCAAGCAGTTCCATAATCTTTTGTTTTCTTCAAAAATATATCTCTGCAAACATTGATTACATTTGTATATTCCGACGCTGTTCGATCCATTTCTATTGACATGAGCATTTCAAGGGCTGAAATTACACATTTTCCTAAAAAGAGTTCCTTGAGAATAAAGGATAAATTGATCGACTTGGGATCCCCCAAGGTTATGGGGATTATAAATGCCACTCCTGATTCCTTTTTTGCAGGTAGCAGAAAAACAACTGTCAAAGATGTTTTGAAAAGTGCAGAAAAAATGATTCTCGAAGGAGCTGACATTATTGATTTAGGAGCTTATTCCAGCAGACCTGGTGCTGAATTTGTTGATGAGAAAACGGAATTGGAACGCTTAGTCGAACCGCTAAAAGAACTTAGAAAAGAATTTCCTCACACACTCATTTCTTTGGATACATTTCGTTCTAAAGTTGCCAAACAAGGTATACAACTAGGTGTCGACATTATAAACGACATTGGCGCCTTCGATTTGGACAAAAAAATGATCGATGTTATTGCCGAAACAGGAATTGCATACATATTAATGCATGGTGCGAGCAACGTGAAAAAGATGCATAATGCAACTGTTAACGAAGATATATTCAGAGATATCTGCTATTTTTTCTCGAACAAAATCAACATTCTGAAAGAAAAAGGAATTACTGAAATAATTATTGATCCTGGATTTGGATTTGGAAAATCAATTGAGCAAAACCACCAATTAATCAATCAATTAGAAATGCTAGAGATTTTAAACCTTCCAATTTTAGCAGGAATCTCCAGAAAATCAATGATTTACAAAAAACTAGGAATCAATTCAGATGAATCCCTAAATGGCACAACCGTTCTAAATACGCTCGCCATTCTGAGAGGTGCTTCCATCTTGCGCGTTCATGATGTGAAAGAGGCAAAACAAATTATTGATCTACTTTCTTAAAGAAATTGTAAAAAGATATAGCAATAGTTACATCTTAATTTCTTATTATTGGAGTAAAGAAAACTAACTAAATTCAAAATGGCTCTATTCCGCATTCTGGTTATACTTCTGTTATTTCCAAGTTTTCTATTTGCTCAAACTGTTGTTTGGCAAGAGGATTTTTCCAATGGCTGCTCAGTTGGCTGCTTGGGAAACACTTACAACGGTGTGAATGGTTTTTGGACAGAAACTTCTACTGGGACGCAAGGATCGACGGCGAATCTATGGTATATTTCCTGTGCAGAGAACAATACTGGTGTTAATAATTGCAGTGGTAATTGCGGCACTACACAAAATGAGACCTTGCACATAGGGATTATGAATGGCAATCCATCTTGCACGACAGGTGATTGCGGTGCCAGCTTTGAAGGAGGTGTTTGTCCCCCACTGTGTTCTGCAACCGACATGCGCATAGAGTCACCCACAATCAATCTAACAGGAAATAATGGTATAACATTGAATTTTACCTATATCGAGGGAGGTGATGGTTTAAACGACAATGCTACTTTGTGGTATTACGACGGCACTACGTGGATGGAATTGGCAGATCCTGCCTCAACCAACAATGGTTCATGTAGCCCAGGAGATGGTCAATGGACAGCATACTCCATTGGTCTACCTTCATCAGCCAATAACAATCCAAATGTTAAGATTGGATTTCGCTGGAAAAATAATTCTGATGGTGTTGCTGCCCCAGTTTCGTTTGCAGTGGACGACCTTTCTTTAAGCTTAATCCCTCCAACTGCAAGTTTCACTGCTTCATCTACAACCATTTGTCAAAACAATTGCGTTACATTCAATAATTCAAGTACCTTCCAACCAGGTGCAACTTTTGCCTGGAGCTTTGGAAATGGACAAAATTCAACCAGTCAAGATCCTGGAAGTATTTGTTACCCAACAGCGGGAACCTACACAGTAAGTTTAACTGTTACAGATGCAAATGGCACGGACACTCAAACTTCAACAAACTACATAACGGTCAATGCCGGACCGAATGCAGGTACTAATAATAGTACTACTCTATGTAACAATACGACAATTAATTTAAATGCTTTACTTGTTGGCGCTAATCCGGGTGGAACTTGGTCTGAAACAACGGCTAGTCCGAGTGGAAATTTTAATGCTACAACAGCTGTTTTTGATGCAAATTGTCTTTCACCAGGTAACTACACGTTTATTTATGTTTTAAGTTCTGGAACATGCACCGATACAGCTTCTTTTACAGTAACCGTTGCTGCATGCGGCGGACCGAGCGCAGGTATCATCGCTTCATCACTCACTGGTTGTATTGGTCAATCGATAATTTTCGCAGATAACAGTTGTGGATCGAATGTAAATTCTTGGCTTTGGAGTTTTGGAGGCGGAACACCAGGTACAGCGAATACGCAAGGACCTCATTCAATTTTATTCAACAACCCTGGTGTATACAATATCTTTTTGCAAATTACTGATGATAACGGTACGGATAGCCAAACGATTCAAGTGACCATCAGTGGATGTGGTGCCCCCGTCGCAGCATTTAACCCAGCAACTGATACCATCTGCAATCAAGATTGTTTAACGTTTGATAACAACACCACAACTTCAGGTACAACTAATTATGCATGGTCATTTCCAGGTGCAACACCTGAAACTTCAAACCTTTCAAACCCCGGGGAAATCTGCTATGACACACTTATCACGAGTCCAATTACACTGCCCATAGAATTGACAGTAACAAATTCCTTTGGTACCAGTAACTTTACGCAATACATCACCATTATGCCGCCCCCAACAATTACAACTTGTTGCGGAGCAATTGTGGAAATGGGATCACCTGTTGGTTTAAGTGCAAATGAGTCTGAGGGAACTGTTTCATGGACATGGTACCCAGATAACCAAGGTAATATTGTTGAATGTGTTACCGCAAATTGCGACTCTGTAAATGTCACACCATTAATTACTACTGATTTCATAGCCACCACGACCACAGAAAATGGATGTGTTGCATTATCAATAGTGAAAGTTTTAGTTGATTTCGAGACTGTTATAGGAGTACCCAACAGTTTCTCTCCAAATGATAATGGGTTTAACGATCGCTTGCGCGTAAGAGGGTCAGGAATCTCAGAAATGATTTTTAGAATTTATAACCGATATGGTCAATTAATCTACGAATCCACAGAAATAGATGATCCAGGCTGGGATGGCACCGTGAATGGAAAAGAAGAAAAAAGTGGAACCTTTCTTTACACACTTGAATACACACTTCTTGATGGAACAAGTGGAACAAAGAGTGGCAATGTAACTTTAATCCGATAGCCTATGAAAACGAAACATTTTCTTGTATTTTCTTTCTTGATTGCCGGTGAAGTTTTTGCTCAACAAGACAAACATCTTAGTATGTGGAACGAAAACCCCTCAAGCTTGAATGCCGGTGCAGTTGGCGTTATGGATGAAGACATTCGACTTTTAGCTAATTATCGCATGCAATGGCTTACTTTGGAAGGACAACCTTTTACGACAGCTAACTTTTCGTTTGATACAAAAGTAAAACTTAAAAATTCATTCAACACCGTTGGATTTGGCGTCAATTTCTCGAACGACCAAACTGGGGATGCACGTATCGTTTCCAATGTAGTTTCTGTACCCATAGCCTTTTCATTGGCCCTCGATAGACAAAACTTTGTCTCTGTTGGTATGTCGCCCGGATTTTACATGCAAAGTTTAACACAAGGAGCACAAACTTGGGATACACAATGGGACGGATCTGGTTTTGACCAGGGAATAGATAATCAAGAATTTGAGTACTATCCATACAGCACAAGTTCTTTTGATTTGGGTGCGGGAATTCATTATAAATACATTGCAGATGAAAATGGTTATGTGAAGGCTGGGATCTCAATGAATCATTTGAACTCTCCAAATCTGACTTATTTTGGATCAAATGGCGCATTGTTTAAGACCGTTAATATCATGGTTAGTGGGAGTAAATTCTACCCTATGAGAAAAGTAGCTATTTCACCTCAAGCCTTGTTATCCTTCATGGGTCCAAATCATTATTATCTAATTGGTTCGTATGTTGAACATGAACTTTTCGAAAGTTCTGAAAGAACGGACTATGTGCAGCGTTCATTTTTTTCCTATGGTTTGTTTATGCGCTGGAACGATGCTGTAATTGCTTCACTTTCCTACAAAAGAGGCGGATTCAAAATTGGTGTAAGTTATGACGTGAATTATTCATCGCTAAGAGCTTTTACCAAAACTGTTGGCGCAGCCGAAGTATTCCTAAAATATTCCATGATTGCGGATAAGAGAGGAACTATTCATGACCGTAAATTCTTCCGTTGGAAAGGAACAGGTACACTTTAACATTCTTTTGTTGAAGGGGAAATTTTGGTTATCAATTAAACACATAACCTTCACTGCGGGAAACATGCAATCCGCCAGCAATACCTCCTGTATGCACTATTAATATTTTCTCAGCAATTTCTGAAGTTGCTAAACAGTATTCGCACAGTGCATGTATCAATTTACCAGTGTAAACCGGATCTAATGGAATGGCTGTTTCCTGATAGAAATGTTGCATGAGTTCAAGCAAAGAGGCATCGTATTTACCATATCCGCCAAAATGACTTTCGGTATGAATATCTACTAAATGTAAGAGCTCATCAACCCACTCTTGCTCAAATCCTGAATACGAAAGTAGTTTTTTCATTTCACCAAACGTATCGAAACCCTTGAGCACCGGAACAGCTGAAAGCCGCGTTCCATTTTTAAGGGAGGTTAACACCCCACAACTTGTTGCAGTGGTGCCTTGAGCAATGAAAACACGGTCAAAATCAAATCCTGCTTCCAGCATTATTTCTTGACAACCAATTATACCATAATAGTTCGCTCCTCCTTCAGGTACCAAATAAAAGTTCGGGAATTCAGATTTATAATAGTTGACAAAACTTGATTCATTTCGATTCGCATATTCCGTTCTTGAAATGAATAATAACTCCATACCAAAGTCACTGCATTTTTGCAGCATCTCATTCGATTCTATTGTCAATTCTTCACCACGCACTATTCCAATGGAATTCAAACCATAATAATGGCAAGCAGCAGCAGTAGCAAGCAGGTGATTTGAATAGGCTCCACCAAACGTTAAAATGCCTTTTTTTCCTAACTGACGTGCATGTTCAATGTTGTATTTCAGCTTTCGCCATTTATTTCCCGAAACAAACTCATCGATTAAATCATCTCTTTTAATGAACAATTTTTTATTCGTCTTGTTAAGAAAACTGAAACATACTTCTTGCAACACTGATTTCTTTGAATCAAACATACTTTAACTGAAAGAGCAACTACATTTATACTATGGACAATGAACTATCCGGATTTTCAAAAAGATCCCAACTTTCTGAAGAGGATTATTACCTAAGTCCTGAAGGACACATCATTTTTACAGAAAAATACCATTTAAAAAGGGGATATTGTTGCAAAAGTGGTTGCAAGCATTGTCCTTACGGGTACGACAAGAAAACTGGTCAAAACAAAAAGCCTTAATAAACACCATTTTCGGGAAATTTACCCTTGAATTTTCCCATGACAGACTTGATATAATCAATGTCTTTGTCGACATCACCTGTCGGTTGAAACAAACTGTGAAAGCCACCCGTTTTTGTGCTGTAATCTACGTAAGCTATATAAATTGGCACCTTTGCTTTCTGCGCTATGTAATAAAACCCTTTTTTCCAATTGGGATTGTAACTTCTTGTACCTTCAGGAGTGAAAATCATAAATAATTCATCTCTTTCTTCGAAAATACGAACCGCTAGATCAGTAATATTATTGTTTTTCTTGCGATCTACAGGAATACCACCTAAGGCCCTTAGAACCCAACCCATTGGAGGAAAAAACAGCTCTTTCTTTATTAGAATTTTAGGTTTCACGCCATACATAATGAACGCGAGTCGACCAAGAATAAAATCCCAATTGGAGGTATGAGGTCCAACCACTACTACGCACTTTTTTATGCCATTCGGAGTTTCTTTATCGATCTTCCAACCGCATACCCAAAAAATAAACCTTGCCAAATATTTCATGATTCAAAGTTAGCTATTAAACATTTAAGTCTAATTTTGTTCTATGAGCAAAGGAAAGGTTTTCATTTCAGCGTTAACAGGGATATTTACCCTGTTGGTTGCATGGATGTTGCTGTTCACAACAAAAACCCTCCTAGAATCGAATAAAAATAACAATCTCAACTACCTGCCAGAAAAGGCCAACTTTGCGGTACGATTGGACGGCCGAGAACTTGCTGAGAAAACACTTTTTTCCGTTTTCATTGAATCCAAAGATGAAGCCCTGCTGAAAATGATTCGTGAAACAATCGAAAAGCAAACCGAAAAAGAAAGCGAACTTCAAAATTTAGGAATCGACTATATGTCGGATCTGGTGTATTTCCAAATCAACCTTGAAGGTGTTCCCGTCAACGGACTTTTAGTAAACATCAATAATGTTGGTCTGTTTAAAAAAGGATTCAAAAATACTGCGGTGCCATTTGCTGTGAAGGAAGATGTTGGTGTAATCCTTTTCAAACCGGAAGGAAATGGACCTTCGAATGAATTTCTCACAAAAACAGCAGAAAAAATTCTTAAAAAGGAAAATCATTCAATTGACCTATACGACATTGTGCATCCTCGCTCAGGAACTTTCTTTGAAACCTATTCAAGTGGCATTCCTTTCGGGGACAAAAAAGATTTTGGAAAAACAAACATCCACTTTGGTTTGGATGATCAAAGTTTGTTTATCGATGGAAAAATGGAAATTCTTCCTACTACTTCAAGCAAATTAAAAACCTTGAAAAAGTGTTTAAAACAAAAAGGATTTCATTTTTCCGGAACGGAAGTGCCTACTCTGCTGAATGATACGCTGAATTCTTGGCTGGACCAATTTGGTGTTCGAATTCCTGCCATTCAATCTTTTTCTTTGAATTATTTCGGAACAAAAATCATCAATCATTCATCAGGATTCTTCATCGTTCCACAAATGGAACTGTACATTGAAACAAAACATCCTTTCGATATCCTCAAACTTGTTGGCCGTGAATCGTTGCAATCTTATTTTGATTTTGAACTGGACAGCAATATCATACGTATTCAGGAAGAGGAATTATTTGTACAACAAGTCACTCCAAACTCATTCTACATTGGTGTCTCACCTCATCCTTCGATCATCACGATGACGGGGAACGAATTTATTATCATTAACGGTAATTTAAAACCATTTATGAACATAGAAGGTGGTGGTTTGATGACTTCATTTCTTGAGATGATTCCTGAATTCAGCGCCAGTAAAACGTTCAGCAATCACATTGATGAATTAACCATTCGGTTCAGAAAAGTTTCAGCTAAAAAGGCCCGTTTGCAAGGCCGCGTTTTATTTGGAGAGGATTACCGACCAATGAACGAATTAATCACCTTTCTCATCAATGGCGAGTTCATTCGCTAAACGCTGGAAATAAGCCGGTGCCAAGAGCATTCTTGAACCATACCAGGAAAACATTTCTCCATCTACAAAAACTATTTTTGCATTGGGAAAAATGGCTTTGAAATAATCTTTGTGTTCCTCTTTAAATGGATAGGGTTCTGAACTCAAGAATATGAAATCAGGATTAGGTGTTTTGATTGCTATTAATGCTGGATAACGTTCGAGCTCACAACAATTTTCACATCCAATTGCGTCCAATATCGCATCGATAAAGGTATTTTTTCCGGCAATAAATTCAGGATCTTTCCAGATAAAATAGAGTACTTTTCTTTTTTTCTCCTGCTTATTGATCTGGTTAAATTTCTCTTGGATCTTCAAAACCATTTGTTCAGACTCACGTTTCTTACAGACAACATCACCGACTGAAACAATCATTTTCAATGCATCTTCGAACGTATAAATATCGCTCATCCAAACTGGAGCAATATCCTCTAAACTCAAAATATCCTCGGCTGTATTTTCCTCTTTGTTGCCAATAATCAAATCTGGATTGAGGCTTCTGATTAATTCAATGTTCAGTTGTTTCGTACCTCCTACCCTCGTTTTAGATCTAAACCATTCCTCTGGATAAATACAAAATTTTGTAATCCCAATGACTTCCTCATCCAAGCCTAAATCAGCCAGTAATTCGGTTTGAGACGGAACAAGTGAGATGATCCTTTTAGGACGATCATTCAACTGAACCTCTCTATCCATTTGATCGATAAAGATCATCTGCTTCTTATGACATGGAAGATATCACATCGTAACGCGTAACAATATGATGATTGCCATTCGGCATTTCAACAAGTGCCGCCGGTGTATTTTTATTGATTAATTTGCACAAATCATCCAAATGTGTTGCTGCTTTTACAACTGGAAAGGCATCCTGCATTACAGAAGAAATAGCCGCATCTCTCAATTCAGGTTGGTCTACCAACAATTGGTAAACATGGCTATCGTCCAATGAACCAACAAACTGATTATCCTTTAATACCGGAATCTGTGAAATACCGAATTTGCGCATTTTAGCAATTGCGTGGGATACAAGTTCCTCAGCATACAATGTAACAAGTGGCATATCTTCATGTTTTGCAACCAGATCGCCGGCTGTTTTAATTTCTTCCTCAAGAAATCCTCTTTCTCGCATCCAGTCATCATTGAATATTTTTCCAACATAACGACTTCCGTGATCATGAAATAAAACAACAACCACATCGTCTTCTTTTATTTCACTTGAAAGTTGCAATAATCCTTTGATAGCAGCACCTGCAGAGTTTCCTACGAAAATCCCTTCCTCACGAGCAAGTCTTCTTGTGTAAACAGCTGCATCTTTATCCGTAACTTTTTCAAAAAGATCAATAATGTCGAAATCTACATTTGCAGGAAGAATATCTTCTCCAATTCCTTCGGTGATATATGGATAAATTTCATTTTCATCAAAAATACCCGTCTCCTTGTATTTTTTGAAAACAGAACCATAGGTGTCAATTCCCCAAATTTTAATAGCTGGATTTTTTTCTTTCAAGTACTTTCCTACACC
>CAISOQ010000361.1 GCA_903887095.1 uncultured Flavobacteriia bacterium | reverse complement strand
CGCAATTCTGTTTGATCCTTATGATGAAAAAAGGCACTTAGAGGACGAAGGGCGTATTCAATACCTCAATGAGATTCCGTCAAAACTACCTTGGATTTTTAAAAATGTAATCTGATTACCCGTATAATTCCTGGCGCGTCTTTTCATAAAGCACCATCCCTGCAGCCACACCAACATTTAAAGAAGAAATTTCTCCACGCATTGGAATTCTCGCTTTGATATCCGACATATTCAATAAATCAGATGTAATGCCATCTTCTTCCGATCCAAGAATTACCGCTACGGCTCCTCTAAGATTTACTTCATAAAGCGGAATTTTTGTTTTTTCGGTACATGAAACTATTCGCAAGCCAGTTTGCTGAAGATAGAACAGAGAGTCTTTCAGATTATCCGTTTTACAGACCGTTATGCGATTCAATGCTCCCGCAGATGTTTTTACTGCATCCGCTGTAACTAAAGCTGATCCCTTCGCAGGAATTAAAATAGCATCCACCCCTTGGCATTCCGCCGTTCGAGCAATTGCACCAAAATTCCTTACATCGGTAATACGATCTAGTACCAAAATAAATGGCTTTTCTCCTTTTCCAAGTAAATCCTCAACAAATGGTTCAATCAACTTGTATTCTACAGGTGAAACAAATGCAACAACCCCTTGATGATTGCCATCGGTTAAAGAATCTAATTTTTGAACAGGAACAAATTGTAATTGAAAATTTTTACCATTCAAGGCTTGTTTCAATTCCATAAAAAGATCCTTATTCATTCCTTTAAGAATCATGATCTTGTTTATTTCGCGTTCCGCTTTGACAGCTTCAATAACCGCTCGAACACCATAAATAATATCCTCCTGAGGTTTTTTGCGTTGAAACCCACTTTTTTCTGTGTTCATATTATACTGTAATTAGAAATTCAACCTCCACATTGTCTCCCAATGTTTTTGCAACAGGACAAGCTTTACCGGCTCGTAGCACCTTTTCAGCTTCCAATTCCGACCAATTATTACCTGAAAAATCCATCTCAATGATCAATTTGCCAATCCTTCTAGGGTTAGCCTCCATAATCTTCTGCACACGAGCAATCCCTGTATTCATCTCAATGCCATGTTCATTGCAATAAATCCCCATAATCGTCATCATACAAGAGGCATATGCTGTTGCAACAAGATCAGTAGGAGAAAATCGCTCACCTTTCCCTTTATTATCTATGGGAGCATCTGTTTCGATGACAGTGCCAGAAGCCAAATGGTGACATTCCGTCCTCAGATTTCCAAGGTATTTTATTTCAGATGTAATCATACAAATCGACAATTTGTTGGGGTGGAAATAATTCGTAAAAGTAGAATTTATTTAGGCACAAGGACCAATGAACTTTTAAAGGAGTTGAATTGTTATTAATTTTGTGCAAATCATCGGCTAATTATTAAACGTAATGAGTGAAATTTCTGAAAATTCCGATTCAAACATTAGAATTAAAAAACCTAAGTGGCTTCGGGTAAAGTTACCCACAGGAGAGAATTACAAAAAAGTTCGCTCACTCGTCGATCAGCACAAACTGCATACAATTTGCGAAAGTGGAAGCTGCCCGAACATGGGAGAATGTTGGGGAGAAGGAACTGCAACATTCATGATATTGGGTAACATATGCACCAGATCTTGCGGCTTTTGTGCTGTAAAAACAGGCAGACCTGACGATGTGGATGTATTTGAACCGGGTAAAGTTGCACACAGCGTAAAAACAATGGGGATCAAACACGCCGTTATTACATCTGTCGACAGAGACGATTTGAAAGACGGAGGCTCAGAAATTTGGGTTCAGACTGTCAAAGCAGTTCGACAGCAATCTCCCGGAACAACAATGGAAACATTGATACCCGACTTTGCCGGAAACTGGGAAAATTTACAGCGAATTATTGATGTTGCACCAGAGATTGTTTCTCACAATTTGGAAACAGTTCGAAGATTAACGAAACAGGTTCGAATTCAAGCGAAATATGATCGAAGTTTGGAGGTTCTTTTTCGTTTGAAAAAAGGCGGAATGAGAACGAAGTCTGGTGTAATGCTCGGATTAGGTGAAAGTGAAGAAGAAGTTATAGAAACAATGCAAGATTTGCGGAGTGTGCACGTTGATATTTTGACGTTAGGCCAGTACCTTCAACCTACTCCAAAACACTTGCCGGTTGCAGAATTCATTACACCTGAGAAATTTCAAGAATACAAAGAATTAGGAATGAAGATGGGTTTCAGATATGTCGAAAGCGGCCCTTTGGTTAGAAGTTCTTACCATGCTGAAAAACATCTTTTTTAGACATGTATAATTTCATCAGAAATTGACACTTTTAAAATTGCTTAAAATAGAACATTGGATTAAATTTGTAAAACTATGGTTAGCCGACAAGAAAAAATACAGCTTT
>CAISOQ010000360.1 GCA_903887095.1 uncultured Flavobacteriia bacterium | reverse complement strand
TTGTGTGGGTACAAGATATTGCTTGAATAATTGCCCATATAAAGTGCTTAATTGTTTCAATGCAATTTATTGAGGAGTTAAAAGTATGAAAATAAAGGATTCAAACCCCCTTTTAACAAGATACTTTTTAATTTTGCTACATGAACAAAACACGCCTTGCTATTTTTGCTTCAGGAACCGGCAGTAATGCTGTCAACATCATGGACTATTTTCAGAAGCACCCAGCAATAGAAGTCGCATGTGTGCTATCTAATAGAGCGAATGCTCCCGTTTTAGAGAAAGCAAAAACACGATTAATAAAAACGTGTGTTTTAAGTAATGAAGAAGCTGAAAACGCATCAATCCTAATCAATTTAACAACTCAATTTGAAATTGATTATGTAATTCTTGCTGGATATCTCAGATTAATTCCGGCTGAATTTATTTTAAAATTTAATCGAAAAATATTTAACATTCACCCCTCACTTTTGCCAAAATATGGTGGAAAAGGCATGTTTGGAGACCATGTTCATCGTGCTGTTTTACAATCTGACGAAAAAGAAACGGGGATTACTATTCATTATGTGGATCCTGCATTCGATGAGGGAGAAATCATTGATCAATTCAAGTGTGACTTAGTTGAGAATGAAACTGTCGAGAGCATTCGGCTAAAGATAAATTCATTAGAACTAGCTCATTTTCCGGCAGTTATTGAACGAACAATACTTCAAAAACAATGATGGATTTTTTTATTGGATTTAGTTGGGGTGAATTATTCAAGACGACCACAGTTCTGTTTGCAGTAATCGATGTGGTTGGTTCTGTGCCTATTATATTAAAAATCAAAGAATCTGCTGGAGAACTTAATGCTGTACGCACAAGTTTTGCTTCTTTTTGCATAATGGTTGGTTTTCTGATTTTAGGAGAAACCATCCTCACGCTTTTTGGCGTCACAATTGAGTCCTTTGCAGTTGCCGGATCACTAATTCTTTTTGCGATGGCCATAGAAATGATCTTTGGCATTAAACTATTTCGAGACGAAGTCACGGGGAAAACTGCGAGTATTGTTCCCTTAGCTTTTCCAATTATAGCAGGGGCGGGAACGATGACTACCCTCGTTTCATTGAAGGCAGAATTTTATCAGGTAAACATCGTACTTGCAATTGTGATTAATGTAATTATCATTTTTGCTGTTTTAAAAATGACGAAGCGGATCGAACAACTATTAGGCGTCGGTGGAATTGCAATTATGAAGAAAGTTTTTGGAATCATCCTGCTTGCCATTGCAATCAAGCTTTTCACCACCAACCTACAGGCACTCTTTTAATCTATTTTGGAGAAAAGGATCCAGGTTTGTTCTCTTGTCCTTTGATTACTTCCATTCCATTTTCAAAGGTTTTCTCTACTAAAACGCCTCCTTTTTTATCATAGACAAGAAAACGTCCGTGCTTTAAACCGTCTTTATAATCCATTTCCTGAAGAAGTTTTCCTTTGCGATCAAACTGCTTCATTGTGCCATTCAATTCACCTTTTTTGTAAACAGAACTGACTGCAGGTATTCTCCCTCCTGGATAATACGCTGCCCATTCCCCATCTTTCAATCCCTCCTTGTAATCACCTTCTTCTGTTTTTCCAAAATCTTTCGCTGAATAGGAAATTGCGTGGCCGTCTTTTTTACTTTCTAATCGCTCACGGTCTTTCATGATGCCGTAATCAATTTTCGACTTTTCTTTAAAAATCTTATACATTACAACATCTTTTGGTTTTCCATTTTCAAAATAATCGGTCCAAATGTCTATTTGAAATCCATCTTCGTATTTCCCCGTTAATTTCAGTTTGCCTGAAGGGTAATTCGAGGTCCAATCTCCATGTAAAAGTCCAGATTTAAAAGTTGATTTG
>CAISOQ010000359.1 GCA_903887095.1 uncultured Flavobacteriia bacterium | reverse complement strand
TTCTACTTCTGAATTTTCAATTGGATCTAAGTCGTTATTGAATTGTAAAAACCAGATGTAATTGTCGTTGCCAAGTGGAATAAACCCTATTCCTTTTCCAGTATCTATATTGATTACTTTTAAAAATAAATCCTTTTGCATCTTTAGTCCAGGAACATTTACGAGGCACACAATTTCTCGTTCATGCACTTCGGTTAGTTCAATAGCTGGAAACAATTGTTTACGAATTTTTGACTTGATGCCATCTGTCACGAATAACATATCTGCATGGGTGGCAGAACCGTCTTTAAATGCTGCTTGGTTCAATCCATTCGAATCAATGAGTTGCACGCATTCCTTTTCTACAACTTCATTTGACTGATTTTCTAAAATATTGCAGAGATCCACCCTGCTTACAGCGACGCAATCATTCAATGTTTTCTCAAAAATGGGTGTTCCATCCGGACGTATTGCTCTAAAAAAATTAATTGGATTCCCCTTTTTATAGAGTGCTGGTTTGCATCCAATGGCATCCAATGCCTCAATTCCATTTTGCAATAACAAAAAGCCAATGCCGCCAGTCAGTAGCTTACCCTTTCGCTCATAAGTCACCGCTTTCATAGTTGAAATTGTAAGTGCTGAAGATAAAAATGAACCGCAAATTCCCCCACCGATAATTGCTGAGGTAGAATCTATATTTGCCTTTTTAAATCGATAGGATGTTTGATTCCATTTCCAATAATTCGTGTTTCCATATTTTTCCTTGATTAACAATCCGACATTGTATGCTTTTTCGATTACTTTTTCAATTGTTTTCTCACTTTGCCCTGACAACACAACAAGTTGACTAATTGTCATCAACTCATATTTCTTGAGAATATCAAGTGGATTTACGAGTCCGTTTTTTTTCAAAATTCTACCTTCGGCCAACTCATTCAAATGACTTTCAAGTGTAGCTAAAACGTCATAAAAGGAAGTATAACTCGGGATATTTAACAAAGTCCTTCTTTCGCCCGTCGAATTTTCAATAACGAAACTTGGAAAAAAATGAACTTTATCTTTCTTTCTTGCAGCAAGTTGAGCATGAAATTCATTTTTTGCTTCACCACTAATTAAATCGTTTCTGAATTTCTTGAAATCGATTTTGGATAACATCGCACATGTATTGATCAATGCTGGGTCGTTAGGATCTTTGCCCAAAAGGAAGAGAGACTCCCGTATCAATCGCAGAAAAACAACTGCTTTTTCAGCAGATTGCATTTGAATTGCACAAAAAGCTTCACTTACCAGATAAGACGACTTTATTGGAGAAACTTTCCAAATAGCAGATTCAAGATGGATGCCGTGCTTTTTTGATTCTGTCAGCCATAATTGTTCTAAATAATCGGAATTACTTTTTTCAGAATCGATTTGTCGAAGGGTATCCCAATCTTCCAACAAGCCACCCATTCTTGTTTCAAAATCAAAAAAAATGGAATATTCGCTTAAAAATTTATTGAGGTAAGGTTCAAATGCCCAGCACGTGGAACAAATTGGGTCTGTATAATAAATTAGTTTGATCTTTTCAAGGCCAAGATTCATCGTAGTAGTCGTTAAGTTTCAAGTTAAATTTAAGAAATTAATCGAAACTCAAACCACTTTTTTGGCTAGAATTGAGAAAAGAAATCCCACAATTCATCTTTGGGAAGAGAGGCAGTGAGCTTGATTATTTCTTTGGTGGTGGGATGAATAAACTCAAGAGATCTGGCGTGTAAGGAGATAGACGCATCCTTGTTCGGGCGTTTTGCACCATATTTAACATCCCCACGAATTGGAAATCCAATCGTTGAAAGTTGACAACGAATTTGATGATGCCTACCCGTTTCAAGCGTGACCTCTAACAAGTAATAATTATCTGAAGAAGCTATCTTTTGGTAATGTAAAACAGCCTTTTTAGATCCCGGCGACTCCACTTTTGAAGCATATGACTTGTTTTGCTTCTCATTCTTTTTGAGATAATGTTCCAAAGAACCGCTTAGAATCTCCCCTTTATTCTCAACGATTGCCCAGTAAATCTTATTGGTTTCTTTCTCACGAAATTGCTTATTCAAACGCTCCAATGCCTTGCTAGTTCTTGCAAAAACAACAGCACCTGACGTTGGTCGATCCAAACGGTGCACAACGCCACAAAAAACATTACCAGGTTTTTGGTATTTTTCTTTTAAATACGCCTTTATTTTATCAGGCAATGTTTCATCACCTGTCTTGTCACCCTGCACAATTTCAGACGCTTTCTTATTAATCACAATAACGTGATTGTCTTCAAAAAGTATATCGAGAGGAGCTGGGGAGGTCAAGGGGTTCAAGGGTTCAAAAGTTCAAGAGTTCAAAAGTTCAAAAGTTCAAGAGGTTCAGGTCTCGACACACCTTCTGCGTCGGCACTCGACCTGCTTTTGTGTTTGGGTAGCTGACCGCCTGTCCGCCGAGGAGGGAGTGGCTGCTAAAGCGGTTGTATTCGCCACGTCGGACAGGTCGAGGGGAAGTGTTTGAAGGGTTCAGTGTGTTCAAGGGTTCAAAGGGTTCAAAACGTTCAAAAGTTCAATGCGTTCAAGAGGTTCAAGAGGTTCAAATTTGAAAATCTGCAATTTGTAATCTGCAATTTGCAATCTGCAATCTGTAATCTGTAATC
>CAISOQ010000358.1 GCA_903887095.1 uncultured Flavobacteriia bacterium | reverse complement strand
CGATGGGACCAAATAAAAATTATCATGATATTCATGATAAATCGGATGCGTTAACATTTGATCGTTTTGATCAATTACATTATTTACTCCTCCGGTTTCTCCAGACTTTTTAAATAATTCCGTTGTTCCAATACTTGAATAATCAAGGTTCCAAAAAAAACCATTAGTGTCCAGAAAACCGCAAACACGGACCAATGGTTAGCAAGAAAAACAAACAAGAAAGTGAGAAACGTAAACACTTGCAAGGTGACTAAGGACAGTGACGGAATAACCACTTCCTTTTTATTTGCTTTATAAACAAATGTAAAAGTGACAACATAAAGCGTTTGAAGAAAGAAACTCACACCAATAATGTAGGGCCATTGATTCACTTTAGTTAAGCAAAGTATTGCGGAGGCTATAAAAACCCAAGCATATCCCTTGATAAAATACATGTTATGAATTCAATCGATTGAGTGTTCGAATAATATATATTGTTGAACCAATGACACCGAATAACAACCCCGTCATTAAAAGGTATGGTGTTTTAAAACCGAAATAGCCGTCACACCAGTATCCAAGATACCCGAAAATCGCCATAAAGGCCACCATTTGGAAGCCTAACGAGGAATACTGCATGAATTTGTTCGGGGAAGATTCAGGGCTTGATTTAGTCATCAAGTGTTACATCCGCAGTAAAGGTAGTATGGGAGGATGGGGATTTCATCACACAAGATCCATCAAAAATTGCACCCTCTTGAATGATTAATTTTGTGGTTTGGATGTCTCCTTTAATGCGTGCTGTAGTATTTAAGCTTAATAAACCTTCAACCGTAATCTCACCATCTACGTTTCCATTAATTTCTGCGTTAACACAAACTAGGTTTCCTTTTAATTTACCCGTAGATCCAATGATCACTTTGCCAGAGCATGAAAGGTTTCCATTCATTTCACCCTCTAAAACAAAATTAGAATCAGAAACAACGTCACCCGTTAACTCAGTTCCTCCAACAATTCTGTTGGTTTCAGTAGACTCCTCGTATTGAGAAGTACTATTAAAAAAATCTTTTCTCTTTAACATTTATCAATAGTTAAGATCATAAAAAGTCTTGTACTCATCAAAGTTATCGGATTCGATTAACTTTTTCAAATTTTCTTGGGTAATAATTACAATGGTGTTGTTTTGATAATCACCCAAATCATCTACCGAAGCCTTGTACGTATTGATATATTCCTTTGCTTTGGATATCGTTTTAAAATCTGAAACTAATAATAAATTATGCTCTTTCTTTGTCATTGCGGTAGTCAACTTTAAACTTACTTGTTTAAAATTCTGACTTGTAAAATCAGAAACTGTTGCTTTCAAATCATCAAAATCCTCTTCCTCTTTTTCATCTAACAGAATGAGAACAAATTGATTAACCGATTCATTCATAACAAAAATCCCATTCGTTTTTGGTTTATAGGGTTCGAAAACCGATACCCCTTTTTCTAACAACATAAGCAATTCCTTAGCTTGAATGGCTTGTGGTGTTCCTGGTTTTTCTTCAATAATATTTTTTAATTTAGGAATAAGTAAGGTTTTATCTGATGTAATCTGTCCAAATGCTAATACATTGAGGTAGAGGTATTCAGCACGATAAGCATTCGCTTTATCTCCATTCACAACCGTCTCGGTTAGGGATAATGCTTCTGAGTATTTTCCGTTTTCATAAGCCTTCAGCGCAAGTAAATATGATTGTTCTGCTTTGGCTTTATTTTCTTTTACTTTTTCAAAAAAATCAGGGTCTTGTAGGTAATTAGCGGCATCTGACTTTGGATAATTTTCTATAATATGTTTCTTATATCGGACAGCTGTTTTGGGTGTTGACTCCATCAACTTATAGAGCTGGAAGGCCGAAGATAAATCTGTAATATTCCTGGTTTCTTCCAATAACACCAAATCAAACTGTTCTATGGCTAATTCAGGTTCATTTAATAGGTCTTTGTATAAACTTCCCGCTGTATATCTCGCTTCAATTTCTCGCAGAACAGAGGCAATATATAGACTATCGGTTAATGGAAGACGACTGCGCATAGTTTCAATATCCAAGGTGTCATTGTTCGAATCTGTCGTAGAAATAATCCCCAATGAATCCTCTGTTTTTTGATCTTCTTGAGTATCTATTGAATTTGCAAGCTTTGTGCTACGCCTCCAATCATCTTCGTTCTTACGATCACCCCAAAGTTTTCGAAACTCATCAAACCCTTCTTGTTTTAATTTAGGATTATTAAATACCCATTTGTCTCCAGCACCTGTTGATGCACTTGCATTCGCTTGATCTTGTAGCGCTCGCATTTTTGCTGCCTCTAATTCCTTTTTGCGTTGAGCTTCTTCTTTTAATTGTTTAATTACATCCTTTATAAACGCCGTTTGGGCTTTTTCATCCATTTTAGCAATTCGCTGCACACTGTCTTCATATGTTGCTATATTCATCGAAGCTACAAGGGTAGATAATTTAGTGGCTTTTGAGCGAATCAATTCTCCATTCGGATAGTTTTCAGGCATTACTTTCGCGCAGGAATCATAATACTTCTGAGCATTTAAGTATGATTTCTCTATGTAAGATAAATCGCCAAGTCGTTCGTATGATTGAGCCTTCTGACGTTGGTTTTTAGTTGAAAAAAAAGCAGACTTGGTGTAATAGACTTTAGCCATTACCGTGTTGGTATTCTGTTCTTCCAATCGGCCTTTGGCGTAATAAATTTGATCTTTGTAAGACGCATTTTTTTCATCTTTAAGCATTTTATTGAGCATACGCACATCCCTTGCGGATGAGCCTAACACTGCGCAATTGAGCTTTGCGTTGAAACTAACGTCATAATTCGCTGACGGGGTAATGGCGCTTTTGAAAGAAATTAGTGATGAATCTATGCGGTTCTTGCTTTGATAAAGTTGGCCTAAGATATAGTTTAAGCGTGCTTTTTCGCGCTTAGATTTGCATTTTTTAATTGCCTGGGTAAGGGGGAAAAGCGCTTCGTCGGCATTGATTTTTCGAATGTATAAATCTGCTCTTGCCTTATAAATTTCAAATTGTATGTTCTCAGGCATTGGTGGATTCATTTCTTCGTCTGGCGACGCTGCTTCTTTCTTTTTAAAGATTCTATCTATAAATTTTTCCTTCTTTTGATCAATGGCTATCGTTTGAAGTTGATCCAATACATTCATCGCATCTGTTAGGCGATTTTCTTCAATATATATCTTTGCAATCCACAGTTCAGCTAAATATCGAGAAGGGTCTTTTATGAAAAATCGCTTAACATACTGGAAATTCTTAAGGGCTTTTTCATAGTCTTTTCGATAGTAGTACGCCTTTCCAATCGTAAGCCAGTTCTCGTCAATCCATGCATTATATTCAGCATCTTTGGTCCCTCGGTCCAAGGATGGCATCGAATGGTTTCTGATAACTTTCGAACATTTAACCACTGCCGTATCTATAGCTGCATACATGCCTTTTGACTCTTCAGTGGTGGGTGCGGGCTGGATAATCAACCATGAATAAAAATCGTCTTTGTGGTTTTTTTCATAGCTACTGGTTGCCATAGTCAACAACTCGTTTGCGTTGAAATACCCATTATACTTCGCGGTCATCCCGTGGTACGTCCGATTTAAATATGCATTCTTATTGGTAGAACAAAACACCAAAAGAAATGGAAGCATAAGGAGTAAGACTCTAGCGAAAAATAGGTTTCTTTGTTTCATTCGTGCGCGCGAGAAAACGAATTTACCCGCTTTTTATTGTTTCTTAAGCAATGTTTGTAAATACTTGTTGGATGTCATCGTCATCCTCAATTTTATCTAACATTTTCTCAATATCAGTTAATTGCTCTTCAGAGAACTCCACAGGAGAGGTTGGGATGCGCTTTAAGCTGGATTTTTGAACTTCAATTTGCATGTCTTCCAAGGCTTTGGCAATCGTCCCAAAAGATGTATAATCTCCATATACTACAATCATGTCCTCTTCCACATCTATAGATTCACACCCTGCATCAATTAAATCGAGCTCCAACATTTCGGGATCCATAGCATCCGTTTTTTCAATTTCAAAAACACTCTTGCGGGCAAACATGAATTCCATGGAACCATTTGGAACCACCATTCCACCTGACTTATTGAAATAGGATTTCACATTAGCAACTGTTCTTGTTGGATTATCTGTGGCGCATTCTACATAAACCAACACACCATGTGGACCTTTTCCTTCATAATTAACCTCAGTAAACGATGCGATATCTTTTTGAGCGGCTCGCTTAATTGCAGATTCTATATTATCCTTGGGCATGTTCTCAGACTTCGCATTTTGAATTGCTGTTCGCAATTTAGCATTGGCTGTTGGGTCCATCCCTCCTTCTTTAGCGGCCATGGTGAT
>CAISOQ010000357.1 GCA_903887095.1 uncultured Flavobacteriia bacterium | reverse complement strand
CACTTGTGTCCGATAAAACTTTTTGAAAAGCGGGATTTCCACAAAGGATTTCCCGCTTTAAGTGTAATTTGGTTTTCCCCAACTAAATTACATGAATAAAAGTAGCTACTTTTTTGGACAGTCCGTTTTCGGACAGCTGATTTCTTTGCTTGATTTGAATAGAATCAAAACTATTAGCAAAAAACACATGTCGGATCACTATGTGAAGAAATTTGACACCTCAGATCACTTAATTAGCATGCTTTTTTCAACATTTGCTAACTGTACGTCGTTGCGTGAAGTAGCCGCATCAATGCTGGGTTTAAAAGGAAAAATGAGGCATTTTCAACTGAAAAACATTCCCTACAGAAGTACATTAAGCGATGCAAACAAAAGGAGAAGTCATTTGGTGTTCCAGGATGTGTATTATTTTTTGCTAAATGAATATCACTCTATTATCTCGGACAGCCGACAAAGTTATGCCTGGGAAAACCGTTTAGAAATCATTGATTCTACCACCATATCGCTGTTTAAAGACATTTTGAGTTGTGTCGGAAGGAAGCCAAATACAGGCAAGCGAAAAGGCGGTATTAAAGTGCATACACAAATCAATTTACAAGATCGAGTGCCGAAGCTAATTTGGTTTTCTGCTGCTACAACGCACGATAAACAATTTTTGAAGCACGTTCAACTAGAGAAAGGTAAAATCGCTGTATTCGACAAGGGGTACAACGATTACAAGACTTTTGATGAGTTCAACGAGAGCGGTGTTTTTTTCGTAACACGTTTAAAATCGAATGCTTCATATGAATCAGTTAAAGAAAACGACATCCCTTCATACATCGATGATGGTGTTCTAAAAGATGAAGTCATTCGTATAGATGTCACAGAAAATGGCGCCTATTTAAAGACCATTGAACTCAGAAAAGTGGCTTACTGGGACGACGAAAACAAGCGTTGCTTTGAGTTCATTACAAATCTCCACGGCATGAACGCAGGCCATATTGCATTGATTTACAAGAAACGTTGGCAAATTGAACTCCTATTCAAACAGCTCAAACAAAACTTCCCACTAAAGTTTTTCCTTGGTGACAATGAAAATGCCATCAAAATACAGATATGGTGCGCACTCATCGTTAACCTTCTGCTCACCGTAATACACAAGAAAATCAAACGTAAATGGGCATTTTCAAATCTTGCTAGCTTCTGTAGACTTCACTTGTTCAACTACATTCATTTGATCAAATTTCTTGAAAACCCAGAAAAAGACTGGATCAGTGAATACAACGCCCAACTTCAAATTGAATTTAACAGCTCTTAAACAAGGGGGCTTACTTTTGAAATCTAGAAATCAACATCAGTAAAATCAAGGCTTTCAGAAGGAGAAATCATTGATTTCTATTTTTATCGGACACTAGTGTAAATAATTATAAAAAAACTAAAATTTCGCATGGAAACAGACGTTTTTTTGATTGCCTTGCTGTAAATATTTGCTTACAAAATAGTTGTTCTGAAATACAGAATGTTCT
>CAISOQ010000356.1 GCA_903887095.1 uncultured Flavobacteriia bacterium | reverse complement strand
TCATTGGCACCCATTGATAAAACAAGTTTTCGTAGGCTGGTAGTTTTGCAATTACAACTGCATTAAATCCATTCGTAACTACAATTTTCAGCGTATCATCTGGCGGATTTCCATGGAAGCAATAAAACCAGTAGCTAAAATTCAAATAAGGATCAGTGTAGGAAGATAAATCCATCGACGGCGATGTAAGTAACGTAACACCTCCATCCAAATCATCCAAATCAGGATTCGAAGTAGCCTCATTACCGGTTACATAAGCCTTATCTGTGCAATCAAATTCAGCATCATTTCCGGGAGCTGAACCAGAAGATGTTGAATTAGGTCTTCCTCGTTCCCACATTCCAGTTGTTGCATTTCCTCCGATAGTCCATCCAAGATCGAATGTGAATTCGTCATGGTAACCTTTTTCAAGATAAATGTTTAACACCCCCATATTTTGATCAATAACTTGATTGAAACAACTGGGAAAATAACCCCATTTAACAACAGAAACATCATATTGCTCTTGATAATACAAAGTCATTTGTTCTTGTCCTAAACCATTTGTAATTCCCTGTTGTTCAAGAAGTGGAACCTTCATTTGAATTAGCGCATCCGAAATAGGTCCTAAAGTTGTGGCATCATACACATTGATTGTCAACTGAAAAGGTGGGATTGGAATAAGTTGAACATTTTGAATGGCTATTTGCCCTTGCGCCAATTGAACTGACAGTGTTTGCGAATAATAACCTACTTTCGAATACATCACATCATAGGTTCCAGTAGCCATTATTCCAGTTTTATAGGAGCCGTCTCCGCGTGATAATTCTACTTGGTCGTCAGTAGTAATTTGTATTGAAACACCTTGAATTCCCGCGAAATTTGATGCATCTGTTACAGTCCCCTCAAGGTAAGAAGCTTGTTGATAATTCACACCAATTATGAATAATCCTTCTGTAATATCGCTCGCCAACAGATTCCCTGAAGGTAAAAAGGGATAAACACCCCAGCAACCATCGAACCCACTTGTTTGAGTTGGGTAGGTGTCAAATTCGGCAACCTTCACCATATTATCAGGATAAGTTATATCGTGTACAACAATTCCATCTGAATAATAACTAGAAATCAAATGATTACCTCTGACATGGGTATTGTGAGGAATAACTCCTTGTCCTGGTGAATTTTGAATACGATCAATTTCAACAATATTTTGCGGATCACTGATGCTGTAAGCCGCTAAGAATGCTCCCGAAACCTCATCCGTAGTGAACACTGTTTGACCATCATCAGACGGCCAAATGTTGTGAGAAAAATTGTTCGGTGTATTCTTGGTTCCAAGAAGGATTGGATTTGCTTTATCTGACACATCAACTAAACTTACAAACCCATCTGAAATGTGGGCAAGAAACATGGTGTCATTTCGAACAAACCCATCGTGAACATACCATTCGTCAAAGAATCCGACCTCCGTTGGCTGCATCGGATTTGTCTGAACATCAAGTATTAGAGCCCCACCATTTCCTCGATTTGAACCAAAAACATATGCAAAACCATTTTCATCTACAAAGCAGGTATGCGCTGAAAGTAATTGAGGTGTTGTGGTTCCAAAATAGGTTGAAGTAGGAAGAACTGATGAACTCGGCAAAGGACTTAAGTCAATGATCAACAAGCCATCATTCGCCTCTGTCGTCACATAGGCATAATCACCGTGGACACATGGATCTCGCCAAATAGAAGAAGAACCAGCAATCCAAAAAATTTCTATTGGGGACGTAGGATCCGAAACATCAAGGATCGAAGTACCTTCGGTTGTCCCAACAATTGCATACTCTTTTCCAGTTTCATCCACGTACCCCCAAACATCGTTAAGATTGGCCTGATGAAGTTGCTGATAATTCACATGAGAAAGTAGAATGGTGTTTAGTTGGGAAAAGGACGTTATACTGAGTAAAGTAACAATAAGTGTAAGAATGAGATATTTCATATCAGTAAGTTAAACGAATTTCTAAAGAAGAAGGTCATGCGTGAGAAACTAAAATTAGTTCAATAAGCTTCAGAAAAAATTATTTTTCAGAACACCTCAAATTCATGTCAGCCACGATTTCTTCAGGACTTAAATAGTACTTTTTGTTCTTTTCTCGATACGAGTGCTTCACTTTTCTGTTCCTGTGAAAAAAATTGACTCCTTCGAGAAGCTGAGCTCCTAAACCATGTTTTATCGTTTCTCGATCAGCAGTATGTTCAGTGCGCTTCAATGCATTTTTGTCAAAAACGTATGAGGCTATAAAATTAACGAGTTCAGCATTGTTTTTTTTATTGTAATCAGCTATATGAGCCATTTCATGCCCAAGCCATCCAACAAGTGAATTAAAACTTAAATCCTTGTAAGTTATGCCGGTATATCCTTCATTCGTATTGATATTGATTACATAGTTTCTGTTTTTCTTCGACCTGAACACAAAAAACCATTTAGGCTGTGCCTGCATGGTTGACGAAATGGATTTCAATCGCAATTCTATTTTCGACTTACTTAATTCAGGATAATGGGATAAGGCAACGTAGTATGCCAATTTCAACGTTGAGTCATCAGAATGTACTTTGTGGTTGTTTTTATATGAAAGATCAAAGTGCGTTAATGAATCCGTATAAGCAGATTGCTCAAAATAAAAAGTATCACAAAAAATCCTATTGCAATTTTCGATTTGACCGAATGCAAGATGGGTGAATAGAAGACTGATTATAAATGTTAGGCGCAC
>CAISOQ010000355.1 GCA_903887095.1 uncultured Flavobacteriia bacterium | reverse complement strand
GTATTGATTTGAGTCGTTTAGTTGCACATCTTCCCAGTTTACATCGGCACTTTTACCGCGCAAATAGTTGTAATCAGTATTAAACGAAATGTCATAGGCATTTGACCTGTCCCAAACACCATAGGAATTAACTGGTAAAATGGTCGATTGGGCACTAACAGAAAGCGCAAAGAAAATAAATGCAATTACATTCAATAAACAGTTTTTAACTTGCTTTTTCATTACAATTAATCTTAAGTCAACCCATTTCAAGATTTGCAATCGTTTAAGTTTGAAGGTAACGTTTTTCAAGTAGGCAATCCGCCCACTTTTCAAAAGACCATTACTCCGAAGATAAAACTTAATCTTTAAAAACTATTTGTTATTTCGAAGTAAGATTTGGGATGGCGCTTGCTTGCTGTTAGCTGACGTTAATTATTTCCAGACAAGCGAGATCATTGTCTTTTAGAAATTCTTGCATAGTACTCATATACTTGCGAAGTATTTCCTCTATGTTTTTTGTGGTCTGATTATATGTTCTTATCCAAATGATTTTTGGCGGATGTCCCCACACCAGAGAGAAGTCATAGAAGTCAGCATCAAACGTTACAATTATGTAATCGTTTTCTTTTGCATATTCCCAAATCTGTTTGTCCGAATAATTTTCAAGTCCTAATTCTCTGACTTGTTTAGACTCGGGTAAAATATCTTGGATATGAATTAATAGGCGATGTGAAATATTTTGATCGAACAGCAGTTTCATGATGCTATTCCTAAATGGCCTTCTCGGGATGCAGCAAAAAATAAGCAAGCATTAATTTGCTCATTACCCAATTCAGGAAAATCTGAGATGATTTCTTCTCGGGACATACCGTTTGCTAACCAATTCAATACATCAGCTACAGAAATACGAGTTCCTTTGATTATGGGCTTGCCAAATCGCTTTTCTGGATTAATCTCTATATATTGCTTGATATTCATAAACACGAAGTTCGTAATTAATTGTGAGTTAAACAAGTGTGGTTATGTCAGCTAACAAGATTCCGGCTCTTTTGCCAGACGTGTGTTAGCAGACGTCTTATTTCTTTGTTTCGGGGTATATTGGAGTCATTTTCCGTATTTGTCTTTAAGTTCAATTTTTTTAAAGTAATTACGATTTCCTCTTACTAATTTGTTGGTATGCAATTCTGTTTTGTTCACACGCTCGGATGTAAGTTTTATTTTAACAAAAAGTAATAAATAACAGCCCATATGGCAATAAAAAAAAGTCCTGGATATAATACGGCTTTAAGTTTTTTCAAATCTTTTTTAATAATTAAAAGATATAAGACGACAAGGATGAATACCGAAATTAGTCCGATAGGAATGTATGAATACGCCATAATATTTGATTCGTTTTTTTGTTTTCCATTTGTTGTTAAGGGACTGTTGTATAATGTCAGCTAACTTAATTATATGAACACCTTTGGTGGGTATGTTCAAAATAAAAACGTTTTTTACAAATCCTCAAACGGGGAAAGGTTTTCCCGTCATTATTGTGAGATTTACTCTTGGCTCTTTTCACTGAATCTAAATCTACGCTAGTTTATTGTCATACTCTTCTTGAGTTATTGTACCCAATTCCAATGCAGTTTTCAATTTGATTTCTAGTTCTGCTCTAGCGGCTATTTTTTTTTCTTCCAAAATGGATTGGTAGTATTCTGTAATAAGTTGAATACGTTTTTGATTGAATTGATCGTGCGTGATAATTTTTGAACGTTCTAAATCTTCGAGGGATAAATATTTTGATTGGAATTCTAAACGGAATTTTGGATGAGAAAGTATTTCCTCTTTCTTATAATTTAAATCCTCTTCAATCAATTTTTTAAGTTGAGAATTCTTCCAATTATAAAGCAGCCAAAAAATAAGTGGTAAAATCGAAGTTCCTAAAAGCACACCAAATAGATAAGCTATAGGAAGACGTGCGAAAATGTTTTCTTGGGATGTCTTAATTTCCGCTTCTTTTTCAATTTTAGCAAATCGGATGTTGAAAATGGAATCTTCTTTTAGTCGCTGTTTTTCGTGCTCAATGTCTTGTTCCTTTTTAATTCTGTAATTTATTATCTGTTCTTTAACAAGAGATCTATCTGTATTTTTCCAATAATAATTGTAGGTCGACGTGTCCATTGTGCCCATTTCAGACAAGTTTCGCTTAATCCATTGATCAATAACATGGTCATCAACAACATCATTAATATGGTTTTCATTGGCCCTTTGGTCAATTTCATTGCTTACATCACCCCAATAATCACAACAGAAGTAGTCATCATACAGTTTTTGTTTTACTGAAGAATCGAATTCAGATTTCAATTGATCATATCTTTCATAGATGGTATAAGTGGAATAGGCGAGTGAAATAAAAGTTATAAGAATAGCGGCATTTTTTAATTTCGATAATGCTTGTCTGGACTTGTTGATTTTTTCTTTCATTGGTTTTTTTATTTGTATTAAACACAGTCATAAATTAGTAAGAGGCCTGAATTGGTTGTGTCAATTCCCAATCCACTTTAGAAAGCATGTTCACTAGATTTCACGAAAACAGATCTAATCTTCGTGTTCAAGAGTTCACTTTTTTAATGGTCTATAGATTCTTTCTTTAATTGTATCTCAAGCGCAATCACCATAGCACACATGCCCCAAATAGGCACAGCGGCTTTATCTGTGTCGAGGAAATTGTTCAGAATCCCGTGCACAAAATAGGTGGTCAGCGATAAGATGATGGCCAACAGCAAGGTGCGAATTTCAGTATCTTCTTTCGGCCAACGATTGTAAAGTGTAATGCTCTTGTAGAAAATAGCTGCGACAAGTCCTATCATCATCAACATACCAATCAATCCCATTTCGGCCAAGGGTCCCAGGTACTCACTGTGCGCATTTCCCAAGTCACCAAAATTGGTGGAAATAATCGTAAGGTTTTCGGGGTGCTGAAAACGAGCGTATTCAAAGGCATAAGTGCCCGGGCCAAAACCAAAAATCGGGCGCTCCTTGAACATGTCTATTGCACAGGTCCATCGGTTGATGCGTTCGAGGTTGGAGGCATCTGTTGAAACGTTTGTGGCAGACTGCAGTCGCTCCCCGAATTCTTCCGTTGTGTGCTCGTATTTGTTGCGTTCGAGCTCCATTTGAATGGCATCCCATGAAAATAAAAGGATGACTGCGCTGATAATCCCAACCGTGGCAATGATGGAGAATCGAACACGGAATTTAATGAGGGCCAATACGCCTAAAGCTGCAAGAATACTCAGCCAAGCTGCACGTGTATAGGAAAAATAAAGGCCCAACAAGCTGATGAAAATAAAGCCAATCGCAACGGCTTGAACGAGTGGTGGGTGTTTTTTTGAAAGAAAGAGTCCAAAAAGCAGTGGAACAACCAAAGCGACAATGGCCCCATAAATGGTGTGATCTTTGAAAAAAGGCCACATCACCCAATGACTTTCTTTTTCTCCAAAACGATAGCTGGCATGCACAATGAGCGTATAGGAGATCGTAATAATCATGCCCGTTGCAAACAACCACAAGAAAATGCTGATGTTCTTTTTCTCGCGGAAAAAATAACTTCCCAATAGCAAGACTGGAATGATAAACCACAACCGGGCGAGTAAAAATTTAATGGAAACAAGCGGGTTAGAACTTGTAATGCATGTAATGAGCGCCCAACTAAGGTACAAGCCAACCCATATAATTATGGGATTTTTCCAAACTTCAGAAGAAATTATTGGCTTTCTGATCTGCAACATCAAAAAGAGCAACATGAATCCAACAAGCAATGGTTCTGTAGGAATGAACAAACCAAAACTATCCGTCCATTCCTCAATATTGATGGACAATGGAGTGAAAAATGCTAAACTCAAAAAAGTCCATTCCGAATAATAAATGGCAAAATAAACGGCGAGCAAGCCAAATGGGAACAAGGTCAAATATGCCTGGTCTCTCCAAATGAGCACTCCTGAAAGTAGAATGTAAACGCAACCGGCAAGCAGCTGCCAACTATGTTGCCTGATGAATTGCACGTTATGAAATTTTCTTCAGCTCGTTTAAACGGTCTGAGATCAGTAACGTGAACAGTGTAAATACAAATGCACCAATTGTAGCAAGAAGAACGATGATCAAGCGTTTTGGCTTATCTTTTTTGTCTGCAACAACAGCGCGTTCCACTACGAATTTATGGTTGAAAATTGCATAAGCATCCGACTCAGCTTGTTCGTAAGATACTTTGAAGAGTTCTAGCTGTGTGATCTTTTCTTTTAGTGAGAAGTCAAGGGCATCGAAAGTAGAACCGTACTTAATGTTTACATCAATGATTTTTTTGATATCGGCTTTATCAGCGCCTCCTGCATTTACTAATGCTTGGAACAATTCTGTTCGTCCATCCAGTGACATGACGCCCATAGCACTCAACGTATCCAGGCGATGCACCAATTCTTCCCGTTCTTTTTCCAGCTGCTCCTTTTTCCGCTTATTGATTTCGTAAGCTGGCCACGTACGTTCAGCCACCATGTTGTTTTTTACGGTATCGATAAGGTCAACGATTTTATTGGCCATGTCTGCAGCCAATTTGGCATCACGGTCGAGCACATCGATTTGAATTGAACCGTAACGTGTTCTGACATACAAGAAATTTTCGTTGTATGTTTTGACCAATTTGTAATACTTATTGGCATCGTTTTCATCAATGTTGTAATGTTTCATCAGGTCAAATTCCTGAATGATTTTATCTCTGATGCGCGATGAAGATAGGATTTGCACCAATTGTTCGGCTTGTTCTTCTTCTCCGAAATCCATTGCTGCTGCTTTTGCATTTCGCTGTTCCGAGAAAGAAACGGTACTTGTTGCCGCAGGGAAAACGATTGCTGTTGATCTGAAAATAGGAGTCATCAATAATGATACAATGAGACCAACCACACCTGCAATACCGGAAACCATTACAAGGATTTTGCGTTTTTTCCAGATGTAAATTAGCAGGTTTTGTCTTTCTTTTTCCAGTTCTGTTGTGTGTTCAACCATGCAGTTTTCATTTAAGAAGTGCGAAATTAGTCAAAAATCAAAGCTTTTAGGGACTTTAAATCATTTTTGACTGACAATTAAACTCAAAAATGAATGGAATATTTTACTGAAGCACCAACTTCTAATTATTTTCTCGAAAAGTGCGAATCAAGGTTGGTACATCTATCAAACGAAGGAGGAATAATCCGATTGTACCGACAAATAGCATAAGAGGCAATAAAAAGTCGCTGTTAAACCACAGAAGTGAGCTTCCAAAAAGCAACGCAGCAAATATCAAATAGTTGTGCAAATGGAGATCGCGCAAGTTTATTCTGAAGCGATATGCACAAAGTATAAGTTGAGCAATCGCCATCAGTGTTTGGGTAATCAAACAGGCAACAGCTGCCCCTTGAGCGCCGTATGTGGGAATGAGGAATACATTGAGCAGTATGTTTACGATGACACCAACGCCTGCGAAGCGATTCATCAATTTGAGTTCTCCATTTGCGGTCAGTAACGTACCGAAAATCAAGCTCGTTGACATGCCAACAAAGGCCCACATGATCAACTGAAAAGGGAGAATTGTTTCGGTGATGTCAGAACTGTAGATTGCTGATAAAATTGCCTTTGCATTGAAATGGCACAAAAACGCAATGAAAATGGACCCACCTATAAGCAGTTTACCTGCTGTTTTTAGCACTGGCAGCACCTTTTGACGGTCATCTTTTAGTGTGCGTGCAAAAAGCGGCAACAACAGGTTTGCGAAGATCATTCCGAACATGTAGAAGGCGTCCAACAAACGAAATCCTTTGGCATAAATACCGGATTGAAAGGCGCCATTTGGATGCAATCGTTCCAACAAAACAGAATCGCTGCGTGTGTAGAGCATCATTAACAAAAACAACAAGGCAAAAGGATAACTTTTCCTTAAAATCGCCAGCGAAAAAGGCTTGCTGAATGAAAATTTCGGAAGTCCAACATGGCGTGTTAAGAGGTAAAAGGCAACAATTAACGCCACGGCATACGCAGCTGTCTGCAGCCAGATAAACCATTCGATGTGAAACGCTTGACCTTTAGTCATCAAGAGGGCACTTCCGCAGAAGAGAATGAGCAACAAACGATCGAGCACTGAGATGAGCGCGTCCGTGCGAAAGAGCAACAAGCCGCCAAAATGGCTTCTTAAATAGCCTATCAATGTGGCAAGCAGCTGATTGAAAATGAGGACTGAAAGAAAATAAAGGGCTTCACCACGATAACCTGCAACAAATCCAGCCGTCAACGTAAGCAAACTATAAACTACAAATAAGAGCAACCGAAAACTGAGCACTTTCCCGAAATACTTGGGCATCACTTTGGGATACTGTGCAATGTTTCTTGTTGTAAAGTTGTTGATTCCCAGATCTGTAATGATGTTGAAGATGAAGGAAAGATTGAGCAGTGAGAAATAAAGTCCGTATGCTTCTGTACTTACTCTGTTTTGAACTCCTGCATCAATCCCGAATATTGCAAAGGGTTTGACCAAAAGGTTCAGCAGAATGATTAGGATGAGGTTGGAAATAAATTTCTTCTGCATAACTCGGCACTTCAGTTTCGCTTAATTTGCAATAAAAATGAAGTTTTGATGACGATGTTTATCAACATGGAAGGGGGTCAATATTCCCTTTTCAACCACATGTGCAGTGTAATTCAAATCTGACAGGAGTGTGAAGCAGTTGGTTCTGTTTTCGTTGTCCCACAACTCAGCGTAAATAACAGGTTTGTTGGATGAAAGTATGCGAGAGCCTCCCTTTAATGCAAAATATTCAAAATTCTCCACATCAATTTTAATTCCTTGAATCGGAGCGCCATTCAACAGATTGTCAAGTGTGTTCAAAGGAACATTGTATTCATCACCTTCATTCCATTCTGTAATACTTTCATGCATGACATGACTAAGCCCCTGCATTTTTGTTTTTCCATTTTTCGGAAGAATCATTTTTACTTCACCTTCGTGGTCTCCAACTGCCGTATGGTGTACCTTGATTTTATTCAGGTTGAATTTAGAGATGATTTTTGTTAAAACGGATAGGTTTTCTGGGATTGGTTCAAAAGCGTGGATCGTTGAATTAGGAACCTTTTTAGCCAAGTGAACTGTCATGATGCCGATATTGGCGCCTACATCAAGCACATCGCCTTTGCCATCTTCCAGCAAATTCAGGAAATGAAAAAAGTCCTTTTCTTTTGAGTCGCTTTGTAGGGTGCGAATTTTGAACAGGGCAAACACATACAGGTAAGTGTCAAATCCTAAGGATCTCTGCAATATGTATTTCAGCCAGTTCTTCACAATTCAAAAACGCTGCAAAGGTAGAAAAAGTATGTGAGTGGTGAAAGAAGGAGTTTTTGAGCGAGCT
>CAISOQ010000354.1 GCA_903887095.1 uncultured Flavobacteriia bacterium | reverse complement strand
GGAATTATTCGCGAACACCATGCGCGTATTCTTACCGTTGACAAAGAATTCATGATCATTGAGAAAACAGGTCAACCGAACGAATTGACGCAATTATTTGAAGAACTTAATGTTTTTGGGGTACTCGAATTTGTGCGATCAGGGCGTGTGGCGATTTCAAAACCAATGAAAACGTTGGAAAGTTATTTAACAGAATTAGAAGAAAATCATAGATAAAATGAATTATTTCAATCAATTACCATTTAGAAAAAAAGTAGAACAGCTTGCTGTTTGTGAATTCCTGGATAACACTCATTTTGAAGAAGGAGTGAATGCATTGAAAGGAAAAAAGGTTGTCATTGTAGGTTGTGGTTCCCAAGGTTTGAATCAAGGTTTAAACATGCGTGACTCGGGCTTGGATATTGCTTATGCATTGAGAAATGATGCGATTGCTGAAAAACGTCAATCGTGGAAAAATGCAACAGACAATGGATTCAAAGTAGGTTCTTACGAGGAGATGATTCCTACTGCAGATTTAGTATGCAATTTAACGCCGGATAAGCAACATACATCGGTTATCAATGCCATCATGCCATTGATGAAACAAGGATCAACTCTTTCTTATTCTCATGGATTTAATATTGTTGAGGAAGGAATGAAAATCCGTGAAGACATCACCGTTATTATGGTCGCTCCTAAATGTCCTGGAACCGAAGTGCGTGAAGAGTACAAGAGGGGTTTTGGGGTTCCAACTTTGATTGCTGTTCATCCAGAAAATGATCCGGAGGGTAAAGGATTCGAACAAGCCAAGGCGTATGCAGCTGCAACTGGAGGAGATCGAGCAGGAGTTCTGTTATCATCATTTGTAGCTGAAGTAAAATCCGATCTGATGGGCGAGCAGACTATTTTGTGCGGCTTGTTGCAGACAGGATCAATTTTGTCTTTTGACAAGATGGTAGAGAAAGGAATTGAACCAAGCTACGCAGCGAAATTAGTTCAATACGGATGGGAAACTATCACTGAAGCCTTGAAGCACGGGGGCATTACCAACATGATGGATCGTTTGTCAAATCCTGCCAAAATAAAAGCATATGAATTGGCAAATGACTTGAAAGAAATCATGCGTCCTCTTTTCAGAAAACATATGGATGATATCATGAGTGGATCATTTTCGGAAAGAATGATGAGAGACTGGTCAAATGGTGACCAAGAATTGTTGACTTGGAGAGCTGAAACTGCTGAAACTGCTTTTGAAAAGACAAGCACAGCATCTAATGCTATTTCAGAACAAGAATATTTTGATCATGGAACATTGATGGTTGCATTTGTAAAGTCGGGTGTGGAATTAGCATACGAAACAATGACAGAAACAGGAATTGTAGCTGAATCCGCTTATTACGAGTCATTGCACGAAGCACCATTGATTGCAAATACAATTGCAAGAAAGAAGTTATTTGAAATGAATCGCACGATCTCTGATACTGCTGAATATGGTTGTTACTTATTTGATCACGCATGTAAACCATTGTTAGCTGACTTTATGAAAACAATAGAGACAGATGTAATTGGAGGAAATTTTAGCAAGGAAAATGGGGTCGACAATCGAATGTTAATTGCAATCAACTCATCAATCCGCGAGCATGAAATTGAGGAAGTAGGTGCATGGTTAAGAGAGAAGATGACGGACATGAAAAGTCTGGGTTGAGTAAATGGAAATTTATAACGAAATAATAGCTGCACGCCAACGATTACAAGGAGTAGTTGAAGAAACACCATGTACTCAAAACTTGAATCTTTCAGAGGTTTATGGGGCAAGAATTTTTCTTAAAAGAGAAGATTTACAATTAGTTCGTTCTTACAAAATCAGAGGTGCATACAATAAAATCAGCACACTCAATGATGAAAGTAAGCAGCAAGGAATCGTTTGTGCAAGTGCGGGAAACCATGCGCAAGGTGTCGCTTATTCCTGTCATTTGCTAAACATAAAAGGAACGATTTTTATGCCTGCGACCACTCCTATGCAGAAGGTTCGACAAGTGGAATTGTTTGGAAAGAGTAACATTGAGATTATTTTGCAGGGGGATACATTTGATGATGCCTACAAAAAAGCAATGGAGTATTGTCAGGAAAACAACAATGTTTTCGTGCATCCCTTTGATGATCCAATGGTCATTGCTGGACAGGGAACCGTTGCTCTTGAGGTAATTGAACAAATCAAAGAAAAAATTGATTATTTATTCGTTCCAATTGGAGGTGGAGGATTATCAGCCGGGATGATTTCAGTGTTTAGTAAATTAAGTCCAGAAACCATTGTTGTGGGTGTGGAACCTGAAGGGGCCCCATCCATGAAAACTTCTTTAGAAAATGGCAGAAATACCGAATTGGAACAGATTGATAAATTTGTTGATGGTGCGGCGGTAAAAAGAGTGGGGGACTTGAACTTTAAAATTTGCAAAGAGTTTTTGAAAATCGTTCAATTGGTTCCTGAAGGTAAAGCATGTTCTACAATTCTGAAATTGTACAATGAGGAGGCAATGGTTGTTGAACCGGCAGGGGCGCTGAGCATTGCGGCACTTGATTTCTTTAAAGAACAAATCAAAGGAAAAACAGTTGTTTGTGTAGTTAGTGGAAGTAACAATGACATTACGCGAACCGAAGAAATCAAAGAACGATCGCTGTTTTACGAAGGTCTAAAACATTATTTTTTAATTCAATTTCCTCAACGTCCAGGTGCATTAAAAGATTTTGTGACGCAGGTTTTAGGCGAAAATGATGACATAACCTACTTTCAATTTTCCAAAAAGAATAACAGGGAAAGTGGTCCTGCAGTGGTGGGGGTTGAATTAAAAAATAGAGATGACTTGAAAACGATGACGGATAACCTTAATCGACTTCATTTTCAGTTTGAATACTTAAACGATAATCCTGCTCTCTTTACCCAGTTGATTGGATAATTAACATTCACTTTAAGTCAGATTCGATTTGAACACGTAATTTTGTGCTCCAATTCGTTTTTATGGAGGAAAACATTACGATTTTACATAACCCACGTTGCTCTAAAAGCCGCTGTGCAATAGATCTATTGAAAGAAAAGCAGTTAAGTTTTGAAATCTTGGATTACATGCAACATGCGTTAACAAAAGAGGAGCTGGCAGGAATAATTGAGAAATTGGGAATTCATCCAGAAGAATTGATTCGAAAAGGGGAGGCTGAATACAAAGAGCATTTCAAAGGAAAAAATCTAACAGATGCTGAATGGATTGATGCAATGCTCAAATTTCCGAAACTTATTGAACGGCCTGTCGTAATAAAAGGGAATCGTGCTGTCATTGGCCGCCCGACTGAAAATATATTGAACATTTTATAACTTCTAATAAGCACAAGCTTTTAACGTAAAATGAGAACGAAATACTTTGATTTGATTGATCAGACGTTTGATTTTCCTCAAAATGAATTCCATTTGAGAGAAGACCGTCTTTTTTTTCATGGTATAGACCTGATGAGGTTGATCAATGAATATGGTACACCATTAAAATTCAATTACCTCCCTCAAATTTCAAATAATATTCAGCGCGCGAAAGGCTGGTTCCGAGAAGCGATATCTAATTTAGGATATTCAGGAAATTATTATTATTCCTACTGTACGAAAAGCAATCACTTTTCTTTTGTGCTTGATGAGGTACTAAAAAACGATGTTCACATTGAAACCTCAAGTGCATTTGATATAGACATCGTTCGTAAACTTTACGATCAAGGGAAACTTCCTGATGGAAAATATGTCATCTGTAATGGGTTTAAACCACCAAAATACATAGAGAATATTGCGACCCTCATAAATGAGGGCAATTTAAATGTAGTGCCGGTCGTGGATAACACGCAGGAGCTAACAGATATTTTGTCAAAAACAGAAAAGGATATTAAAATCGGTATTCGAATTGCTTCTGAAGAAGAACCAAAATTTGAATTTTATACTTCGCGTTTAGGGATCCGATACAGAGAAATTGTTCCATTTTACAAGGCGATGCTCATGGATAATCCGAGGGTAGAGGTGAAAATGCTCCACTTCTTCATAAATACAGGTATCAATGACACTGCTTATTACTGGAATGAATTGACCAAGTGTCTGCGTATTTATAGTGATTTGAAAAAGATTTGCCCTTCTTTGGATTCTTTGAACATCGGCGGTGGTTTCCCTATAAAAAAGTCATTGGCATTCGATTTTGATTATGCTTATATGGTGAGAGAAATCTTAACCCAGGTCCAGCGTGTTTGTACAGAAAATGATATTCCAGAGCCAAATATTTTTACAGAATTTGGATCCTTTACAGTAGGAGAAAGTGGAGGCGCTATTTTCAGTGTTTTACATCAGAAACAACAAAATGACAGGGAAAAGTGGAACATGATTGATTCTTCGTTCATGACCAATCTTCCTGATACATGGGCAATTAATCAACGCTTCATTATGTTGCCAGTAAATCGCTGGAATGATGACTATGAAAGGGTATTACTTGGTGGTTTAACGTGTGACAGTGATGATTATTATAATTCAGAGCAGCATTCAAATGCCATTTACCTCCCTAAATTTGATAAGAACAAACCGCTTTACCTTGGCTTTTTTAATACGGGAGCCTATCAAGAAACGATTGGAGGCTTCGGTGGCTTGAAACACTGTTTAATACCTGAACCGAAACATATTTTGATTCAACGAGATGATGATGGGAAACTTCAGACAAGCCTCTTTAGTGAAGAGCAAACTGCCGCGGATTACCTAAGAATTTTAGGATATAATTCCGATCAAATTTAATGTGACTACCAACTAAATTGTTATTTTTGTGAACGATTTTCTTGATCTACCCCAAACAAAATGAAACTAGATAAAATCTTTTTGAAGAACAATTCCCGCTTTTCTAATTTACTCACAAATTGGGCAAATCAAAGGAATTATGAGGTAGAAGAATTTACCGAAAAAAAGGAAGATCCTGAAGCCGGTATCGATGGTTTGGTGATCTTTAATCAAAACCAATCATTGGATAAAGAAATTTCCGAATTGCGTGACCTTTTTGATCACAAACAAAAGCCTGTGCACAAAATTGATATCAACGGAACTCTGATGGTTGGCGTTTCAAACCTTGATCTTTGGATTGAAAGAAACAAATGTAAAAAGGTATTGATTATCGGTGCAGATTCATTGATCGAAAACCCGAACCTGGAGCGTTACTTGGAGCGACTAAACTGATCTTTATTGTTCTCCTTTTGAACATTTTTCATTTTCATGTTTTTATTCTTTAGTTACTTTTTTCAATGAGTGATGAAAGAGCACATGCGATTGTTGTTGGTTCTGGAATAGCCGGAATAGCTTCTGCCGTTCGTTTGTCTTTGAAAGGTTACAAAGTAAGGGTGTTCGAATCAAATGCTTACCCTGGAGGAAAACTTACCAATTTAGAACTTGGAAAATATAGATTCGACGCAGGACCATCACTTTTCACTTTGCCCTATCTTGTAGATGAACTGTTCAGCTTGGCAGGTAAAAATCCTTCAAGTCATTTCGAATACTATTCGTGCAAGACAGCTTGCCATTATTTTTTTGAGGATGGTACATTTTTGCCATTTGCCGCAGACCAAAATGAATTGTTTCAAACGGTAGAGAATGTCTTAAAGGTAGATTCTGCACCTTTAGCAAAACACCTGGCAAACAGCAAGTTTATTTTTGATCGAACGAGAAAAACATTTCTTGAACAATCCTTACACAAATATGGAAATTACCTTTCCATGGATATTTTAAAGACAATTTCATCAATACCGCGTTTGGGTATTTTTACAACAATGCATGCCGCAAATTACCGTGCACTAAACCACCCTAAATTGGTGCAAATATTTGATCGCTATGCGACATACAATGGTTCAGACCCCTACAAAGCTCCAGGAATTTTGAATATTATTCCCCATTTAGAGCATGGAATTGGTACTTTTTTCCCGAAAAAAGGAATGCATTCGATTACACAAAGTTTAGTTTCTCTTGCGCAGGATTTAGGTGTTGAATTTCACTATAATTCGAAAGTGCAAGAAATAGTGGAAGATGGGAAAAGTGTATCTGGTGTTGTGGTGAATGGCACATTTGAACGTTGCAATGCAGTGGTATGCAATGCGGATGTAAAACCTGCCTACAAGTTCTTGATAAAAAATGTGAAAGCAAGAAAACAGACCTTGCAACAGGAGCCTTCGAGTTCGGCGATGATATTTTATTGGGGAATAAAGAAGAAATTTCAACAACTTGATTTACACAACATCTTTTTCACAGATGATTACAAGAAAGAATTTACTCTTTTGTTTGATGAGAAAACGGTTACTGATGATCCAACGGTCTATATTCATGTCAGCTCAAAGTATATGCCTGATGATGCGCCTGAGTATGGTGAAAATTGGTTCATTTTAGTCAATGTGCCAAGTAACAGCGGTCAGGATTGGGATCAATTAAGAATTTCAATTAGAAAATCAGTGATTGATAAGCTATCCCGCCTCCTTGATGCCAATGTTGAAGATTTAATCGAAGAAGAGGATTATCTTGATCCAGTGCGGATCGAACAACGCACTTCAAGTCATGCAGGTGCGCTTTATGGAGCAAGTTCCAATGACCGAATGGCTGCATTTTTTCGTCATCCAAATTTCTCAACTGTTCAAGGTCTTTATTTCGTTGGTGGAAGTGTTCATCCAGGCGGAGGAATTCCATTGTGTCTTTTGTCTGCAAAAATTGCAACTGAACTTATTCCTGAGGCTTAAGGAAGTTTAATTCAACTTCATTTCGATAAACATCTTCTAATTGTTCTATTGTCTGCTGTAGAGTATTATTTTCTTGCGTCGAAATACTAATTAATTGTTGATTGGAAGGTTTTTTAAGCATTATCAATATTCTTTTTTCAGACAATAATTTTCTCCGTAATTTGGCGTTCTCTAAAGAGATATGCAAAAAATAATTTTTTTATTATTGTTTTTACCCTTGTATTTGGTTGCTCAGCAGCAAAATCATCGTTCACGATCAGAATTGGGATTGTTGCTTGGCGGTTCGAATTATTTAGGTGATTTGAACTCAATAAATCCATTTTACAAAATTCAACCAGCGGGAGGATTGATCTATCGATACAATGCCCATAGCCGATTAGCATGGAGAGGGTCAATTTTTTATGGGTCAATAAAAGCAGCTGATTCTGATTCAAAAATGGAGATTTTAAAAAACAGAAATTTGAGTTTTGAATCTGATATTTACGAGCTGGCTGGCGGTTTAGAATTTAGCTACTTGCCATTTCAAATTGGACACGATAAATACCGCGGTACTGCCTATCTATTAGCGCAAATTGCAATTTTTCGCATGAATCCAAAGACTTATTACAATGGTGAAATGATTGAATTGCAGCCGCTTGGTACGGAAGGTCAGGGAAGTAGTTTGACTACGAAAACGAATTATAGTCTCACACAACTTTCTATTCCTTTAGGAGTTGGGTTTAAACTGTCGCTTGGAAAGAAGGCGTCCATAGGTTTTGAATACGGTATCCGAAAGACATTTACAGACTACATTGATGACGTTGGTAGCAATAGTTATATCGACGCGGATTTGTTGGTGGCTGAAAATGGACCACTTGCTGCTACACTATCCAATAGAAGCATTAATAACTCTCGTTTTGGAAAGAGGGGGACAGCAGTTACAAAGGATTGGTATTCGTTCTTTGGAGCTACTTGTTCATTTCGTTTGGGTAAACCGAATAAATGTTTTAACCATTAAAAAAGCCTCCGTTTCCGAAGGCTTCAATTTCTATAGTTAAAGATTAGTGCTGATGTCCATCACCTTCAACATGTTGATGAGGTGCTTCAGCTGCTTGAAGATCTAAAACCTCAACGTCGAAAACTAAATCAGAATAGGGAGGAATCGCGCCTGGACGACCATTTTTCCCGTAGGCTTGGTAGTATGGAATAATTAATTTGGCCTTTCCACCTTTTCCAATTAAACCTAAGCCTTCTTCAAATCCTGGAATCATACGATTTACTTTGTAGCTGAAATCCATTGGTTGTCCGCGATCGTATGAAGCATCAAATTGTTTTCCATCTGCGCGAAATGTGCCACGGTAATGAACGGTCATTTTCATTCCTTCTGTAGGTTTAACCGCGTCTCCAGCATTCTCTATAATGTACACAAGGCCTGAAGCGCTCAATTGTGCATTCGGATATTTCAGTTTTACTTCGTTAAACATAAAGTTTTTGTATTCTTCTTCCGACATGGCTGCAATTTTGGAAAATGCTTCCTCTTTCACCTTTTCTTCTGCTTTGATTTTGCCATAGACGTCCATAAATGCTTTTGAAGCATCCCAGTTTTTAGCTTCTTTTCCAACTCGGATTATCTTTACTGTCGTCATTTCGTCGCCTTGCTGCACGGCATTAACAATATCCAATCCTTGAATCACATGGCCAAAAACTGTATGCTTACCATCAAGCCATGGAGTCTCTTTGTGCGTTATGAAAAACTGACTACCGTTGGTTGCGGGACCAGCATTGGCCATCGAAAGGATACCAGGACCAGTGTGTTTTAGATCAGGATGAATCTCATCATAAAAACGATGTTTTGGTCCACCACTTCCATTTCCGTCTGGATCGCCACCTTGAATCATGAAATCTTTAATTACGCGATGAAATTTCAAACCATTGTAAAATGGTTTATCGTAGTTCAACGTGTCTATTATATGCAAGTTGCCTTCAGCTAATCCAACAAAATTCCCCACTGTCATCGGTGTTTTTTGGTATTCAAGTACGCAAAGAATTACCCCTCTCGCCGTGGTGAATTCAACATAAATTCCTGGTTCCAATTCTGTTTTTTCTTTTTCTCCTGCTAAGATTGTATTCGAAGCAAAGAGTGTAAGAACTGCCATTAAAAGTGTTTTCATTTTTTTTGTTTTATGTTTTTACTAGTTGTTAATTGGTGCTTTCAAATTTCCGGCCAAAATTAATTTCTTCTATCAATTCCCCAAAGCATCTTGTTTCGAATGGTGTCAAGGAAGTTGTTGTCTTCAAACTTTACAACATTGATCATGAATTCAGCTTTTGAGATCATAACTTCTTCTCCCTGACGAATACTTTTGGAATTTCCATCACGACTAATGAGATAGCGTCGATCCCTACCCTCAATGCTCAGTTTAATTGGAAGGTGATCAGGCACCACCATCGGTCGAACATTTAAATTGTGTGGAGCAATCGGTGTCAGTATGTGAACTTGGCATCCTGGTGTTATAATTGGTCCCCCACAACTTAAGCTATACGCTGTTGAACCTGTAGGTGTAGCGACGATTAAGCCATCCGCCCAATAAGAGTTCAAATATTTATCATCCAATGATGCATGCACTGTGATCATTGAAGCAGTATCTTTTTTGTGAAAAGTGACTTCATTCAGTGCAAAATTGTCTTCACCAAAAAGTTCTTCTTCTGTTTGAATTCTTAATAGGGAACGTTTCTGAAAGTCGTACTTTTTCTGTTTTACCTGACTCATCGTATATTGAATCTGGTCTTTGGAAATATTTGCTAAGAATCCTAAACGACCTGTGTTGATACCTAAAATAGGAACACCTGAATCACGTATAAAACTCACAGTCTTAATAAACGTACCATCACCACCTATGCTAAGGGTAAGATCAATTCCTTTGTAAAAATCTCTGTAGGATTCGAATTCATCAATCTTGGT
>CAISOQ010000353.1 GCA_903887095.1 uncultured Flavobacteriia bacterium | reverse complement strand
ATTTTACATCGGGGCAATTGCTCTTACCTACAGTTGTGCCACAAGCAGATTTGTCAAACCTCTCGCCCACAAAGAACATGCGGTTTCAGTATCATTTGGTGGTGCATTGACGAATATACCAGGCGTTGCAATTATTCCTATCCCAAATACTTCGATTGGATACGGCTATGGTCTAAAACCTAAAACTACCGTTTATGGAAGTTGGTATTCTACTGCTGCTCTTTTTGGCGTATTTCAGATAGACGCAGGATTCACCCAGTCAATTTGGACTGATACCCTTAAAAAAATGGGAATATCTGTAAGTCCAGCCGTAAATTTTATAGTCGATGTTTTTGAGAAAAATGCACGAGTTTGGCCACAATTGGATGCGAATTATTACTTCGATTACAGAACAATAAAATCCAAGGATAAAAATGGAGATGAAAAATTAAAAACGAATAATTTTTACATTGGATTTACCAATTGGTTCGAACTTCAAAACCTTCGTGCTCATGGAGAAACTCAAAAAACAAGACTGCTTTTCTGCCCTCAAATTGGTCACACCTTTGAACGTAATAAATGGAATTTTTCACTCGAAGTAAAATTCCTTGCTCCTTACGCTTCCAATAAAGACATTGTTGTTGACTATGTTAGTCCGTTTGGAAATCGTGGTGGATTAGGAACTTATTTTGGTTTTACATATAAACTCTAGTCATGAGAAAACTCGTACTTTATGCATTGATTGCTTTTTCATTGGTTTCCTGCAGAAAACGATTGGATAATTTTTTGTTTAGCAATGACAATAGCATTACATCTTATGAACTGGACAATTACACAGGTCGAACAACTTTGGATGTTGGTGATGAATACAAGATTGAAGACAGCATGATTCATCAATTTACCATTCCGATGATTTCAGAAGGAAAAAATCTGAATGTGGCAGCAATTTATGTTGGCGACATAGCATCAATTTCCACTGATACCGTACTCTTATATTGTCACGGAACAGCTGATCACATGGACTTCTATTGGCCAAGACAAAAGTTGTATGCGAATTTGGGTGGCAAACATCGTTTTGGAATACTGATGATTGATTACCCCGGTTATGGTCTTTCTGATGGATCACCCACAGAACAAAACATGTATGATGCAGTTAATGCTGGACTTAATTGGTTAAAGGAAAATGGATTGACAAAAGAAAGGTTAGTGTTATTTGGTTTTTCCTTAGGGACATCGCCAACTTGTCAAGTAGCAGGAAACCCATCCTCTTTTGCTTTAGAACCAGGAAAAATAATTTTGGAAGCGCCTTTTGCATCTGCTGAAGTAATGATAGAGGATGCAGCACTTTTGGCAATGCCTTCTAGTTATTTCGTTAATATCAAAATAGATAACGCTGAAGAAATAAAAAAGGCAACAGTTCCCCTACTTTGGATTCACGGTGAAGACGATAGTTTCTTGAATATTCACACTCACGGTGAAGTTGTCTATAAAAACTATGGCGGACCATCTAAGAAAGCACTGAGAGTGCCCGGAGGAGATCATGAAAACACCCCGTTTGTAATGGGTTACACGAATTATCTGAATGAGCTTTTACTTTTTATCAAGAGCTAAATCTCGTAAATATACAGGATTAAAAAAGCCACCTCATCGGGTGGCTTTTCTTTTATTGTATTGTTAATTTCTTTTCTAATTCTTCAAGATAACCTCTAAACTGCTTATCTGTTTCAGACAGGTTCATAACTGTTCTGCACGCATGAAGAACTGTAGCATGGTCTTTCCCTCCGCAATGAGCACCAATATTTGCCAATGAAGATTTTGTCATCTTCTTTGAGAAATACATTGAAATCTGACGAGCCTGAACAACTTCGCGCTTACGTGTTTTGGACTTCAACATTTCAATAGGCAAATCGAAATAATCACAAACTACCTTTTGAATGTATTCAATGGACACTTCACGAGCAGTATTCTTCACAAACTTGTCTACCATTTGTTTGGCAAGTTCCAATGTGATCGCTTTTTTGTTCAAAGAAGCCTGAGCAAGCAACGTATTCAATGCTCCCTCCATCTCACGAACATTCGTATTAATTGAATAAGCCAAATATTCTACAACGTCCCTTGGAAGTTCGATTCCATTTCCGTACATTTTTTTCTCAAGAATAGCAATTCTTGTTTCAAGATCTGGCGTTCCTAAATCTGCAGATAGTCCCCATTTGAAACGAGAAAGTAAACGTTGTTCCATTCCTTGCATTTCCACTGGAGCCTTGTCAGATGTTAGGATAATTTGTTTTCCATTCTGATGTAAATGATTAAAAATATGGAAGAAAACATCCTGCGTACGCTCTTTCCCAGAGAAGAATTGAACATCATCAATGATCAAGACATCAATCATTTGATAAAAATGAATAAAATCATTTGTCGTTTGATTCTTGATCGCATCAATAAACTGATGTGCAAATTTCTCAGAACCTACATACAAAACAGTCTTATTGGGAAACTGGTTTTTGATCGCAATACCGATTGCGTGCGCCAAATGTGTTTTACCTAATCCAACGCCACCATAAATAAGAAGCGGATTGAAAGCAGTTCCACCTGGCTTGTTAGCTACAGCATATCCTGAAGCACGAGCCAAACGGTTACAATCACCCTCAACAAAATTTTCAAAAGAATAAGATGGATTCAAATTCGATTCAACATTCACCTTTTTCAATCCAGGAATAATAAAAGGATTGCGAATTTGATTCTCATTTAAATTCAATGGCATTGTAACAGGAGCATTTTTCAAAGACTTCTTGTTCAATGCAGGCAACGTCACTGTATCAGGTGTAGAATTGGTTGTGTTGTTTTCCATCACAATACTGTATTCCAAAGT
>CAISOQ010000352.1 GCA_903887095.1 uncultured Flavobacteriia bacterium | reverse complement strand
GTCATCTTTAAGGAATCTTTTTTCTGAAGTTCAGATGAGAAAACTACTTTGATGTTTCTGTAATCGACTCCGACTCGTTTCAATCTTTTCTTGATATGACTGGCTAACTTGCAATTGTGTGTGTTTTTCAATAAGGTGACTTGCACTCTTGTGGGGTCAGTTTTTCCGCCGGCCCCCATGCTGGAAATGATTTTGATTTTTTTTCTTCTGCATGCAATGAGCCATTCCAATTTAGGTGTGACTGAATCAATGCAGTCTAGGACGTAATTTGGTTGATAGGTGTCAAGTAATTCCCAAACACGCTCAGGTAGAACGAATTCTTCAATAATATTTAATTTCAGCGATGGATTGATGTCTTTCAAGCGTTCGCCTAAAACAACGGCTTTGTTTTTTCCGATTGTTGAATTCAGTGCCGTGAGTTGCCTGTTTTTATTTGTCGTATCAAAAACATCACCATCAATAATGGTCATCGTACCCACACCTGATCGGGCTATGAATTCACCCGCATACGATCCGATTCCTCCTAATCCAACAATTAACACATGTGCCTTTTGCAGGCGCTCCATTTTTTCTTTGCTCAATAGCAATTCTGTTCTTTCGAGCCAATTGTCCATTTCTTAAAGGTCCTTTTAAAATTTTGTTCAACGATACTTTCAAGTTCCTGCAAAGTTAGTTCTTTCAATGCTGCGGCTTTTTGATAAATGGCTTTTATTTCAATATCGGAATTATCTGTTTCAAACAGTAGATTTTGATTTGGAATCTGATTTAAACATTCTTGTAGAGAAGTATTGTTTAAAATTGAAGAACCAATGCTAATCATCAGGTCTTCAGAAATTAGTTTGTCGAGCAATGATGATTTGTTGAATCCGTGGAAAACCCAAGGCTGTTTGGGTTTAAGATTTTTTCTTACTTGAACAATTTCTGAAAAAGAACGCACGCAGTGAATGATTACGGGCAATTGGAGTTGTTCAGAAAGAAGAAGTTGAGCTTCTAATGCTTCTTGCTGTATACCAAGTGCTGGACCAGTTTGTCTATCAAGACCACATTCTCCAATTGCAATGCAATTTTCATGTTCAGCAAGTTTGAGTAGATCGTTTATTTTCGATTTAAAATTTGCAGCTTTCCACGGATGAATTCCTGCTGAATAAAATGAATCCTCTAAAACAGCTCCATTCGACTGAAGAATCTGGAAGGATCCTGGTTGCTTTATATGACTGTGAACATCGAAAATCATCGAAGCTAAGATATTCATCAAATCACGATTAATTGAATTTTATTTTATATTTTCACGGCTCATAACTATTAAACTCTTATGGAAAAAACAGCTCAAAAAGGTCACCCGAAAGGCTTATGGTATCTATTTGGTACGGAAATGTGGGAACGTTTCGGTTATTATTTGATGCTCGGAATTTTCTCCCTGTACATGATTGATGGATGGAACAACGGAGGAATGGGATTCTCAGGTGAAAAGAAGTCTGATATCTATGGTACTTATTTAGGATTAGTTTATTTAACACCTTTTATCGGTGGACTTTTAGCTGATAGAATTTTGGGTTATCGGCGATCAATTATAATTGGTGGCTTGATGATGTCAGCGGGTTATTTCTTGTTGGCAGTCCACTCAGCTACTTCATTTTACATGGCTTTGGCACTCATTATTCTTGGTAATGGTTTCTTTAAGCCAAATATCTCAACGCTTGTTGGTAACTTATACAGTTCTGATGACATGAAGGATAAGAAGGATGCAGGATATAACATCTTCTACATGGGGATTAACATCGGCGCATTCATCTGTAACTTCGTTGCTGCATACATGCGCATTAACTACGGTTGGGGACACGCTTTTGCCGCTGCAGGTGTAGGAATGTTGGTGGGTGTGGCAATTTTCTTGATTGGAACGAAACACATTAAACATGTGGACATTGTGAAGCCAGTTCAAGAAGGTGATATGTCAACACTAAAGATTCTTAGTTATACGGTTTTACCGATGTTTATTTTTGGTGTTTTGGGTTATATGATTCCTGGAAATTTCTTAGGTTCAGATACGAATGATGCCTTTATCATCGGTTGTTTACCTGTTATTGCGTTCTTCATTTATTTGGCCTTTACAGCAGAAGCAAAAGAAAGCCGTGCAATTAAAGCTTTATTAGCTGTGTTTGCTTGTGTCATTTTATTCTTTGCTATTTTCCACCAAAACGGTGATGCATTGACGGTTTGGGCGGAGGATCATACCAACCGTAACATGTCTGAAAGTGTAGCCCAGACTGCTGATAAAATTGGTATGGCACAGGTTGTAATAAACAATGATGTAGTTTCTTCTGACGATGCTTCATTCAAACACACAATCGATTCATTGAGAGCTGTTGAAGCAAAAATGCCAGCAATTTCACAAGAAGAAATTAAAGCGAAAGGTGCCTATTCTGAAAGCATTTCTCAATTAGAAAAATCTCGAAAGTATTTTGAAACCTTGCCTAAGGACCAAGTTCCTGCAAAAGGTGAAGATTTGAAACTTTACTCTACCGAATTGTATCAATCCATTAATCCATTCTGGGTAGTGACATTAACGCCAGTAGTTGTAGGATTCTTTGGATTTATGCGAAGAAGAAATCGTGAACCATCTACACCGACCAAAATCGCTATTGGATTAATCATTACAGCACTTTCGGCATTGGTGATGGTTGGAGCTGTTTTTGCAACAAATGGAATGTCCGCAAAAGCGGGTTCAATTTGGTTGTTTGCATCTTATGGAGTCATTACAATCGGAGAATTGTGCCTGTCACCAATGGGATTGTCACTTGTTTCGAAGCTTTCACCACCTAGAATCACAGCACTAATGATGGGAGGTTTCTTCCTTGCTATTTCAGTAGGAAACAAACTTTCTGGGATGTTGTCAAGTTTGTGGGAAACAATTCCTGAAAAACAAAATTTCTTCTATCTTAACTTTGGTCTGGTGATGGCAGCAGCGTTGCTCATGTTCCTGATGCTAAAGTGGTTGAACAAGGTAATGAAAGAAAATAACGTAATTTAATTTGAAGACCCTTCGGGGTCTTTTTTGTGATAGATACTTGCCATGGAACAGAAAATTACACTAGAGTCAATTCAGAATTTTGAAGGGAAATACCCGAAGCAGTTGTGGTATTTGTTTTTTACTGAAATGTGGGAGCGATTCTGCTTTTACGGATTGCGAGGGGTGTTGACCTTCTTTATGGTTGACCAGCTATTATTGAAAGAAG
>CAISOQ010000351.1 GCA_903887095.1 uncultured Flavobacteriia bacterium | reverse complement strand
CAAGGTGTTATTGGTGCTCAATCCCTTCGAATTGTTTTCATTATTTACTTGTGTAGCTAAGGATTCCAATCCTGTCTCACCCGTAAAGTTGTTGAAATTAGAACTGCTAGTTAAGCCTTTGTCAATGCTAATTGATGGTTTGAACTCTAATAGCGTCAATGAATCTAGCTGGCTCTGTATCGAAAGATTGAATTTATGGGATTCATTCTCAGAATAATTTCGTGTGGAATCTTTGGTAAAATAGGTTGTATCCGCTAAGAAATATTGGGAGCGACTCGATGATCGGGCGTCTAAACGATCGTTGTAGTAGGAATAATTAAAGAGCATTTCAGTGTTCTTCTTTTTACCGAACTTATCTGAATAGTAAATTCCCGCTTTTAAAGTTTGTGGAATTCCACTGGTATTGTTGGTGTTGTTGGGCTCCCAGAAATTTCTGTTTGCACCATTTTCATTGGACAAACCAAATTTATTCAAGTCTCCACGACCAAAACTAGAACGAGGTGTATTTGAACCCAAGGCAAACACAGATATTTTTTGTTTGCTGTTGAATTTATTGAACAGTAATTCTCCTTCGTAAAATGGCCGACTACCGGAATAATTCTCCAGGGGAGTCAAAGCCATGTCAGACGCTCCGGATACCCGACCAAAATATCCTTTTTTGGCTTCTTCCTTCAGCTTGAGATCGAGGACTCGAATCTTTTCATCGGATCCACCAATCGTTTCATTGTCTGTTTTCTCATAGATTTGTACAGTTTCAATACCATCTGCTCCAAGGTTTTTTGTTGCTACAGTAGGGTCGGAACCAAAAAATTCATCCCCATCTACCAAAACTTTCTTTATTTCTTGACCCTGAGAAGTGATCTTTCCGTCTTTGTCGATCTTTAACCCTGGAAGTTTCTTCAAGAGGTCTTCAACAACAGCACCTTCGGCGACCTTGAAGGAATCAGCAACATAAACCAATGTATCACCTTTGTAATAAATCGGGTTTTTATTCGCATAAATCATTACCTCTTGCAAATCCTTTGAATGCTCCGGCATTCTTACGGAAGGAATTTCAATAGCTTGATTGTCTTTGCTACCAAAAATATAAATGAATTTGTCGTCAAAACGAGGATGAGAAATAACAATAGAAAATGTATCAATAGGAAAACCTGTTAAAACAAACTTTCCGTTTTTCTCCGTTCGTGTAAATCCTAATAAAACGGAATCCTTCACACGAACTGCCATCACCATTGCCTGGTGAAGAGGCTGTGTACCGGTGGAATCATACACGGTCCCACTGATTTTCATGTCTTGTGCATTCGCTGTAGCACACAATAAAAAAGCAATCAGACTTAAAGAGAGTCTTTTGAATAAATTCATGATCAAAATTAAGAATTGTGAAATTTAAACAATTCTCTACCAGTATAGTTTTGGAAAATGTCGAACGGCTGCTATATTGGCTCAACGGAAGAAGTCCTTTTTCAGCTTGAGGTATTACCTTAAAGCAGACGCAGGCCCAATAAAATCTGAAATTTCAATCCTTGTTCATCCAACATGGTTTGATGCTGCACCTCAACAGGAATTCCAATCATTCCGCGTTCATTTTTTTTCAGTTTCACAATTTCTGCCGATTCGTATTGAACAACGAGCGATGAAGCAAAACCATCGGGTGTATTTTCTCCTACTAAGATGTAATTCAGTCCCCCATTTTGAACAAATCCTTGAAAAGTAGTTTCAAAAGGTCCTTGCTGATTGATGATCTGCATGGCGCGATCAATCGACACCCCGACAGGTGATTTTTGCACAAACTCTTGACTTTCCAACTCTTCTTCCAACGCAGCACTGCGCTCTCTGGTATATATTGGCTGTTGCTTTTTATCGTAAAAAGAGATGCGTTCAATAAATTGTGGTGCTTTCAGTTGGTTGTCAAAAAACACTTCCTTCGAAGCAAATTTTTTGCCGCCTTCAGCATAAAAAATGCGTCGACCATAATTGCCTGTTGCCGCATCGTAAAACACCTCCTCCAATTTTACAGCTTCGTCTTTTTCATTGAGACAGGCAATTACTTCTTCTCTCGATCCGGCATTGTTGTTATAGGCAAGGCTGTTCATTATTTTCCAATTGGAATTGTTTTCAATGGCAGCCATTTTATCTTCAAAATCACCCTCGTTTTTAAGTTTACCTATTTTCTTTTCGTTTTGAT
>CAISOQ010000350.1 GCA_903887095.1 uncultured Flavobacteriia bacterium | reverse complement strand
GTGGTAACAATTGGGATAGTATTAAATCAACTCCTGAATGGATTGGGAGGTTACTGGAGTTTAAACGATAAACATCTGGTAAATATGCCTGTATCAAAATCATTAGGTGATTTTTTTAAACAATTTAACCAACCTGATTTTTCCTTTTTGAGCAATATTAAAGTTTATTCAATCGCTTTATCTATTGCATTAGTAGCTAGCCTAGAAACTTTACTCAGTGTAGAAGCAACAGACAAGCTAGACCCAAATAAAAATCAAACCCCTACAAATCATGAACTAAAAGCTCAAGGAATTGGAAACATTGTATCAGGACTTCTCGGAGGTTTACCAATCACTCAAGTAATCGTAAGAAGTTCAGCAAATGTTACAGCCGGCGGCCAAACAAAGATGGCTACAATGTTTCATGGAATATTACTGCTCGCTTCAGTGTATTTCATACCGCAAATAATTAATTTAATTCCACTTGCATCATTGGCTGCAATATTAATAATGGTTGGATATAAATTATCAAAAATTGAGCTGTATCGTTCAACTTATCAACTTGGCATGGAGCAATTCCTACCATTCATCGGAACGATTGCTGGAGTTATTTTCACTGATTTGTTAAAAGGAATTGGTATTGGTTTACTAATTGCAATATTTTTTATTTTAAGAAGAAATTACAAACGAAATTTCAATTTGATAACATCTCCAGATGAAAAAGAAAAACGAATTATCCTATCAGAAAATGTATCCTACCTTAACAAAGGAAGTATCATCCGTTTATTGGATGGAATTCCAGAGTCAACTTCACTCATCATTGATGGAACGAATTGTAAGTATATAGATTACGATGTACGGGAAGCCATTTCAGAATTTTCATCATATACTGCTAAGAACAGAAATATTCAAATCAGTTACGTTCACTACGAAAATTAAAAATAAATATGGAAACTTTTTATAAAAGACTTTTAGAAAACAATAAAAAATGGGTTGCTCAACAATTAGAAAAAGACCCACATTTCTTTGATGAATTGGCAAAGGGGCAACAACCACCCCTATTATGGATTGGATGTTCTGATAGCCGTGTTCCTGCAAATGAAATAATCGGAGCTCCTCCAGGAGAAGTATTTGTCCATCGCAATATTGCCAACATGGTTATTCACTCTGATATGAGTATGTTAAGTGTTCTAGACTATGCTGTGAATGTTTTAAAAGTAAAACATGTCATTGTTTGTGGTCATTATGGCTGTGGAGGGGTACAAACTGCCATGACTAACAAACATGTAGGGCTCATTGATAATTGGATTCGACATATCAAAGATGTATATCGCTTTCATCACAATGAACTTAATGCAATCGAAAATGATAAAGCAAGATTTGATCGATTTGTTGAATTAAATGCGATAGAACAAGTTATGGATTTAGCGAAAACATCGATTGTACAGGAAGCTTGGCAAAGAGGACAAGACCTGCATCTGCACGGCTGGGTTTATGATGTTGCGGACGGATTAATTAAAGATTTAAATGTAAATCTGAAAAATAATGAATCGCTTTCTGAAGTTTATAGATTAAAGCTTTAACATTTTGCCTTATTCTTGAAACATGCAAAGCATCGAACAAGAAAAGATCAAT
>CAISOQ010000349.1 GCA_903887095.1 uncultured Flavobacteriia bacterium | reverse complement strand
TGGGTGTAACCAAACAGGCATATAAAAGGGCATTCGTTGCATCGATAAAGAGGGTATGCGTTTTTCCAAAATTGACATCTTGCAGATCAGCTACTTTTACAACTGAATCAGGTAAATATTGTAAATCTATAATTTGTAAACTACTATTTCCTTCGTCACAAACGGAATAGGCGTAGTGTTGATACGTTTTAAATTCTCGATGAATGACTTGAGCTGAATTAAATTTGCCTTCAATAAATCCCACATTTCTAATTTTGTTTTCGGCAGTCAATTCAAAAAAATGGGTTCCTTCTGTCGAACCAATAATAGCATATTCATGATTGTTAGTTGAAAATCCCCAACAACCGCTGTAACGAACGAGACTAGAGCTTGTAACTAGCGTATCATTTGACCAATTATCCAACAACGAAATGTTCTTACTTTCTTGAGCGAAACCAATAAAGTAAGTGATCAGAAAAGAAATTATGATGGAAATCAATTTCATTGTTGAGCATAAAGATATTAAAGTGTGTTATGAATTACATTATTTTAACGTTGAGATAGGGATTATTCTCTATTTTTGCTGCAATCAAGAAAAAGCCTGGTGTCAGATTCAATTGTCATTATCCCCACTTATAATGAGATCGAAAATGTAGAGAGAATGATTCGTATGGTCATGTCTTTCAAAAAGGAATTTGATCTATTATTTGTAGATGATAATTCACCAGATGGAACAGCTGAAAAAATTGAATCTTTGGCATTGGAATTTCCAAATAGAATTTTCATAGAAAAAAGAGAAGGAAAACTTGGTTTAGGAACGGCTTACATTCATGGTTTTAAGTGGTCAATTGACAAAAAATACGATTATATATTTGAAATGGACTGCGATTTTTCTCACGACCCTTGTGATTTGGAAAGATTGTATGATGCATGTAAGGATGGCGCAGACTTGAGCATTGGTTCGCGTTACTGCAAAGGAGGAAGGGTAGATAACTGGCCATTGAAACGTGTTTTGATGTCCTATTTTGCCAGTGTTTATGTCCGATTGATTTTGTTGATTAATATCAAAGACACCACAGCAGGATTTAAGTGCTACAAGCGAAAAGTGTTGGAAACGATTAATTTGGATGCGGTTACTTTCAAAGGATATGCCTTTCAAATCTGCATGAAATATGCAGCTGTTCGACATGGCTTTAAAATCAAAGAAGTTCCAATCACCTTTATCGACCGTCAATTTGGTGACTCAAAAATGAGTTCAAGTATCTTCAAAGAAGCATTTTTAGGTGTATGGAAAATGCGCAGCATGAAATTATGAGTACAACGTATTTATTAAAATCAGCATCTATCGTGAATGAAGGAAAGATCTTCGTCGCAGATGTATTGATAAAGGATGGTAGAATTGAAAAGATTGATTCCACTATTACTGTTCAAGAGAAAGTAGAAGAGATCGATCTTTCAGGAAAATTTCTTTTGCCGGGTTGCATCGATGATCAGGTCCATTTCAGAGAACCTGGGCTTACTCATAAAGCAAACATTGCAACAGAATCAAGAGCAGCAGTGGCAGGAGGGATTACATCCTTTATGGAAATGCCAAATACAGTTCCCAACACTTTGACGCAAGAATTACTGGAAGAAAAATATTTAATAGCATCCCGTTCATCATTAGCGAATTACTCCTTTTTCATGGGAGCGTCTAATGATAACATTGATGAGGTACTAAAAACTGATATCAAAAAAGTATGTGGTCTGAAAATCTTTATGGGATCTTCAACCGGAAATATGCTTGTTGATCGCGAGGAAGCATTGGAATCTTTTTTTAAGAAAGTTCCCCCAATTCTTATTGCTACGCATTGCGAGGATGAGGCTACAATTAAAGCAAATATTGAAAAATTCAGAGCAATCTATGGTGACGACGTCCCTGTGAGTGCACATCCTGAAATTCGAAGTGAAGAAGCATGTTATCTTTCATCTTCTTTTGCCGTTAGATTAGCAAAGAAATACAACACCAGATTACATATTTTGCATATTTCAACGGAAAAAGAGCTTGCTCTTTTTGATAATTCAATTCCGTTAGAACAAAAGAAAATTACTGCTGAAGCATGTGTTCATCACCTTTGGTTTTCTGATGAAGATTATGCAGCAAAAGGAAATTTCATTAAATGGAATCCTGCGGTAAAAAAACCAAGCGACCGAGAAGCAATTTTTAATGCGGTGTTGGATAACCGAATTGATGTTATTGCCACGGATCAT